>NZ_JBEYVX010000033.1:0-67273 GCF_040644195.1 Streptomyces sp. NPDC047014
CCCTGCCGCGCGCCCGCGAGGCCGTCACCATCGCCGAACGCACGATGGACCACCTCCGCTCCCTGACCCGCACCCTCTACTACGCCCTGGACAGCGAGGAGATCACGGGCCTCCCCGCCTCCTTCCGAAGCGCCTGCGGCACCTTGCTCCGTACGGCCGCCACCGCGCTGGAGGAGATCGGCCAGACCTCCCCGACCGACCCCCGGCGCCTCACCAGCCTGCTCGACGACGCCATGACGGAACTCCAACGCGTCGAACGCCAGGACCGAGCAGCCGCAGAAGCGGAACCCCCGGTCCACACCCTGCAGGGCACACTCCTCACGGACATCAGCCGCCTCCTGACGGAACTCCGCACCGAGCACTTCACCACCACGCCGGCGCGCTGACCGCTCCCTTGCGGATTTCTGATCCCCCGGAGAGCCCCGCGGTCCCGGGCTCTCTGGACGGGACCGGAAGCGCTTCCAGGAGAATCCTGAGCTTGGGAGGAGGGCTGAACCCGCACTCGGTCTCACGGTTTGAGCGAGCGCGGGTTCGTACTCCTGTCAATCACTTCGGCCTGCACCACGCCTGCGGGGTGAGGCGCGGATACCCCTGTCTGGGGTGATCACCGGGGTTGGATACCTCTCAATTCGACGGCCTGCATAACGTCGGAGTGCATGCCTTCGGTGACGGATCGGGGTGGACCGATCGCGGTGTCAGTGCGCGGTGAGGTCAAGTACGGCGAGGCAGAGTGGGCTCTCGTGGTGGGTGAAGGGGTTGTATACGACAGTGTCCGGTGATGCGGATTCAAGCACCCGGGCTGCCGCCGCCGCGTCCGCCTGCGGCAGGGCACCGGCTTGGCGCAGTGCCACGGCGAAGAGGTACATGCGTTGCAACGCTTGTACTTCCGGGTATGCGTCGGCAATCGGGTCCCAGGAGCCCGCCAGGATGGGGCTGTTGTCACGAATACCCATGGGATCGCCCAGGGCGCTCCCAAACGCTTCGACAGCTTCCGTGTCCACGCGGAGCCGCCGGATCAGCGGCTTGGTGAACATGGGCAGATACAAGTCCGAGACACCCATACGGAATCGGGTATGCATGCGGGCCGCAAGGGATGGCAGGTCTTGCGGTTCGGCCACACCGAACACAATGGCCGATGTGCTGCCAAAGTCGCGGTGACCGCGGGTTGCGGGGTCGCTTTCGGACCACGTTTCGAGGTCTCGGAGAGCGGCCAGGGAAACCCTGTCCGCGGGAAACAGTTGAGCGAAGGCGGCCAGCTTTTCGTTTCCATCAAGGATGCCCAACCGGGGTTCGATGGCGCCCTCGGCGAGGATGGCCTTGAACATCCGATCGGGCACATTCCAGCTGTCTCGGTCCAATATCGAATCAAGGATACGGTCCTGCCAACGGTGCGCATCCTGTCCGAGTTTCGCGATAAACGCACGAAGAACTCCTTCATCACCCCTGTTCTCTTCTTTGGCCCACAAGAGGAAACTGCGATCTTGGCGGAGCGTGGCATTCCGGTCGGCCTCGTCGCGGAGCATCTCCGCGATGGCGGGGTATCGGGAGGCGGTTGTTGCGAGCGCTGACATGACGCGGCGGCGCTGGTCGCCGACCGTCATGCGTCGACTGTCGGACTTCCCGTTGAGCCGCTCGAAGAGTTCGTCGCCGAAGTGAGCCTGCAACCGGTCCCAGTTCTCGGCGACGAGGTCGACGAGGATTTGATCCACCTCCCCGTCGTCGAGGGTATCGAGTTTGACGCCGGGCGCACCCGAGTAGCCGAGCGTTTCCTCCATACCGTCGATCAGTGTGAGGTCTCCGAGCATGAGCATGCCGATCCATGCCAGTTGTCGGCGCTCTTCGAGCTCAGGACCGTAGGCGCACAGTTCACCTTTGATCTCACCGCGCAGCCACTGCATCTCGGGCGTAAGCGTTTCGGGGCCCCTCAGGTCATTGTGGGCCTGCTGGTGGCGCAGGACCGCATGGATGATCCCGAGGAATACGATGCGCCGGATATCACTGTCCGGTTCGTCCTTCCATTCCGCCGTGACGTCGATGAGATCGGCCGCGGGGAGCGAGCTGCGTGCGAGTTCGAATGCCAGGACTTCGCGCAGCTCCGGTTCGATGTGCTTGAGCAGATCGAGGGTTTTGTCCAGGATGCGCAGGGAGGTCTCGTCAGTCCTGCCGCAATATGCCCTGAGGACAGCCGCCGGAATGGTGTCCGGGATTCCTGGCGTGATGGGCTTCGGGTCGTGGATGAGTTTTTCGGCGAACTCCTGGACAGCTGGCTGCCCAGGCCAGGCATTGATGACGGCAGGAACGTGCCACATCAAATAGCGAGGGTCCACCGACGTGCACAGTGCCGCCAACTCTGTGGGGTCGTAGCCGGCAAGCACCTCGCGCGCGGCTTCGACTTCCGCGTCTGGTTCCCGGACGGCGTTCTCGAAGCGCATCCATGCCTCGGCTGCGGCCTGGGCAACGACAACGCGCCCCTCGGTCCGTCCTTGTGCGTCGGGCTGGCGCAGCAGGGCCACCAGGACTGCGAAGCCCTCCTGCGGACCGAGCACGTCGATGGCTACGCCGGCCATCGGCGCAGCTTGGGCAAAGTCGCCATGAAGCCGGTCGACAAGGACGGTCCGGACCTGATCGTCGTCCGCGTACCGCTCCACCAGCGTGCGGGCCGCGGCGTACGGGCGGTATGCCTCGAGACCGCGCAACAGAACCGTTCGGGCATCGGCAGGCGGTAGCGCGGCGGCGAGGCCCGCTACGGAGTAAGGCATCACCCCCCGTAGTTCGGCGTCCAGGTGGGGATGGAGGGCCTGAGCGAATCCCGGATCGTCACGCCACTGCTGGGGAATCATGCCGACGTTGTAAAGGATCAGGCCGCGTCTCTTCGGGTCTGCGAGCTCTGTGGCCGCCCATTCTCTGAAGCGGCTGTCGTCGGCGAAGGCGTTGCAGGCCAAGGTCCACGCAAGACTGCGGTCGCCGCCGTTGCTTCCGTTTGTCGTCAGGGTCTCCCACGCGAACCTGGCTACCTGTGTATCCCCGTTGGCGGCGATGTTGACGAGGTCCGCTGCGGGCCATGGCCCGGAGAAGTGGTCCTCTCGGCGGAGCAGGGACAACAGCCAGGCACGTTCCTCCGGCCGGTACAGTGCAGCGTCACCTGACGCAGTGCCGCGCTGCACCAGATGCAGGCCCACCAGCCGGATCGGCCTGGACGGCTGACGTCGTGCCCAGTCGACCAGCCGTGTGGTTTCGGGTGCGTCGGCCCAGCCGTCGCCGAGGGCGAGGATGGCAGCGGCCTGGGTCGCGGAGGACGTCCCCGTCCGGGTGAGCGCCACCAGTCGGCCCAGCAGACGCGACTGGCCCCCGAATCGGTGTGCGAGCGCCAGCGCTGCGTTGACCTTCACATTGTCTTCCGGGTGCCGCATGCCCCAGAGCAGGTACTCCGCCGCGGTGTCCTCGGCAATGTCGAGATCGCGCAGCGCCCACATGGCCGGCGAAGGATCGGGACGCGGTGCCGTGAGCCACCGTTTCATGATCGGCAGCAGATGGGTGCGCGTGGTGTGGCTCACGAGAGCGCCGGTGAGCGCGGCGATGAGGTTCGCCCGATGGCGCAGCGACGGATGGGTCTCCACCCGTTCGACGAGCCGATTGATGTAGCTGGTCTGCGATTTTGGGGTGAGCTTGACACCGGCGGCGAGCGCTTCGGCGAGCAGCTCGTATCCGTCGATGTCCGCCCATTGGTGGCCGCTCTTGTGGAGCGCCGCGGCAAGTAGTGGCTCGGTTCCATACCGGTCGACCTGGGCGGTCAGTAGTGCCAGCAGCACATCGCGCCAGGCCGGATCGTGCACGAACCGCCGCACGGCCGCGATCTGTGCTTCGGCGGGCAGCGTCGCGAGGTACTGGCCGGCGAGGTGGTCGAGCACCACGCGATGCAGGAAGCCGAAGGACCCGGCACCCTGGGACACGATCAGACCGAACTCGTCCACTGCCATGGCGAGGACTGCATCGGCGATTCTGCGGGCGTCGCCGTGCTGATAGCCGAGGACTTCGTCGTCGGTCATCGACTCCACGATGAGCGTGCGCATCTCCGGTTTGGTGACGGTACCGGCGGGGTCTTTGACGCGGAGGCGGTAGGCCACGGCGGCGAACAAGGGAGTCACCTCAGTAGCTGCCAGTAGTGCTCCGCGCGCATGTGAGGCGCGCTGCCGCATCTGGGGATGCTTCTGGACGAGCAATTCGACGAGCCGGGCATAGATCTTGGGCCGTTGACGGGGCAGGGGCTCGCCTCGCCATGTGGTGGCCAACAGCGTCAGAAACAGCGGGGACCTGGAGAGCTCGGTGAGTTCCGGGCTGGCATCGAGTTGGTCGAGGAACGGTTCGACGCCGACATGCCCGGGGAAGGACGATGCGGCTTCCGGTCCCGTGAGTGGCCGAAGGAGGCCGGCTGTGATCGTCTGGCGTTGTCGGTTGGTCAGCGGCGTGATCTCGGCTTGCGCCCACGGGCGCCTCCAGTTGAGCCGGTCGACCGCGAAGGGGCGCGTGGAGAGGATCGCTGACGCCTGTTTCGTGCGTCCCAGGAACGCCTCCAGGATCCCGAGGGCGCGTTCGGCCGCGCCGACGTCGCTCCACTCGTCGATGCCGTCGACAAGCAGCAGCAAGCGGTCGTCCAGCAGTGCGCGCTGGACCAGCGGCCAGAGATGGGTGGCGCTCTGCGACTTCAGCCAGGCTTCGGCAGCTGAGACGAGCGAGTTGTCCATCGACGCTTCAAGGTGGCGGCACAGGAACCCGAACGGCAGCCAGATCGGCAGGTCGGTGGCGTGTTCCCGCTGCAGCGCGATCGACTGCGGTTGGGACGAGAGCAGGTCCGTGGCCATGAACCGCAGGAGGCTGGACTTCCCCGCTCCCGGACGGCCGATGAGCAGCCGGTACCTACCGCCGGCCAGCCACTCGTCGGCGGCGATACTGCCATCGGTGTCCGGCGCGGCGTGGCTTCCGCCTTTGAGGAGGTGGCGGGCGGACCTGAACGACTGTCGGCGAGTGCCCAGCCGCGAGGCGAGGTAGGTGTGGCCGTCGCCCGAATCCTGTGCAGGCCGAAGGTCTTGAACGGTCGGCTCGGGCTGCTCGGCGCCGCTGATGACGTCGGCCCGTTGGCGGTTGGGCTCGACGTCCAGGACGACGAACGCGCCGTCGGGTTCCGCGTTCTCGATCGGGTGCACTCCGCCTTGGGCGGAGAAGACGGCGTGGTAGAGATCGCGCAGCCCGGCGCGTAGTTCTCTACTGTCCTGGTGGGGCAGGTTGTTCGCGATGGTCTGGGCTGCGTCCGGGCCACAAAAGCGCTCGACCCACGGTCGGCCGAAGAAGTCATCGACGATGCGAGGGTGATCTTTCAGCAGGTGGGAGACCTCCTGAACACCCCACGGAACGAAAGTGATCTTGAGTCTGGCCAGCCGTTCGGCCTGCTGACGAATCGCGGCGTCCAGCTTGGCGTCCTGCAAATCGAACGAGGTGGCGAAGTGGAACGCTGTCGTCTTGGCGGCCCACTCACCCTTCAACAGGTCGTCGACGGCCTTCTTGATCCTTGCCGCCGTGAGCACTTTGACCCGCCGGGATTGCAAGGTGATGTAGTCCCGGCCGCCGGATTCGCTACGCGTCAGATCAAGCGGAAGTCGCGCGTAGGCATCGATCCCGCTCTGGGCTTGGCCCGGCACACCGAAGAGCTTGGCGTACTGGACCGGCCGGACGGTGTGCAGCAGCCTGAGGAACAGGCGCTCAGCGTCGGGCCACTCCAGAACGTTGAGGGGCAGCACTTGCGCCCTGGTGTCGATCGGCGGCGCCGGCACCGCACCGGTGGGGGCAGACCACAGAAGCGCTTCCGTGTCGCCTCGCCCACCCGCTTCGTCCGTGAACCCGATCATCGTCATCGCTTCGCCACTCCCCCACCTCGGCCCCGGACGCCGGACGATGCCCAGTGCCCTGTACCCGTTCCAGATCCAGATCCAGATCCAGCCGCAGTCACCCACAGCCCGTCCACGCGATTCCCTCCGCCGCCGGACCGGTCGGCACCACGGACCGCTGGGATGCCGCGAGCAGGAGGCCGACCGCGTCGAGGCTCAGGGGGTGACGCTCCGCTGCCCCGCTGCTCAGCGGTTCCGTGTGCTTACGGCTTGGTCGTCATTTTCGCGCAGTGGGTGACCACCGAGCCGAGGTCGGTGCCCTCGGCGAGCAGGCGGCGTTGGATGCGGGCGCCGTTGCCGTGTTCGTGCAGGTGGGCGATGCCCTCGCGGACGCGTTCGTCGTCGTCGTGGTCCTTCAACGCCTCGCGTACGTGCTGGTACAGGGCCTCGACGGCGTGCTCGGCCGAGGTCTCGCGCATGGTTTCGGGGTGCAGCAGGGGGCCGTCCAGGCCGGAGCGGGCGGCCCGCCAGGCGGCCAGGCGCAGCAGGCTCGTACTGACGCGGGCCGGGGGCCGGCCGTCCTGCCAGGCCCGGGAGGCCGTCTCGACCAGGCCGCGGATCAGGGCGGCGAGCAGGACGGGCGTGGTGGGTTCCAGGCAGACGTCGGCGACCCGGACCTCCACGGTGGGGTACGTGGCCGACAGGCGGGCGTCGAAGTAGATCATGCCCTCGTCGCGCAGCACACCGGTGTCGACCATCTCGCGGACCTGCTCGTGGTAGCGGTCGGCGGAGCCGAAGATGCCGACCGGGCCGGCGGACGGCCAGCGGTTCCACACCCGGCTGCGGTAGCCGGCGTAGGCGCTGTCCTCGCCCTGCCAGAAGGGCGAGTTCGCGCTCATCGCCGTCAGGACGGCCAGCCAGGGCCGGATGCGGTCCAGGACCGCGACGCCCTCCTCGTCGGAGGCGACCGAGACGTGCACGTGGCAGCCGCAGGTGAGCTGTTCCTGCGCGGTGAGGCCGAACTGCTCGCCCAGCCAGCGGTAGCGCGGGCCGACGCTGAGCGAAGGCTGCACCGGCAGCGGGGATGTCGCGACCGCCGCCACCACGGCGCCGGCGCTCGCCGCGTGGCGGGCCGCCTCGCCGCGGATACGGACGATCTCGTCCTGGAGCTCGCCCATCTCCGTGATCGGCTTGGTGGCGAACTCCAGCTGCTCCTTGTGCAGTTCCTTCTCGAACTCGTGCTCCGGCCGGCCGTCCGTCCCGGGCTGCTGCCATGCCTGCCGGTCCGCGGCCGCCAGGACCGCCGCCGAAACGGCACGCGGGGCACCGGTCTCCGCGTCCACGAGCAGCAGCTCTTCTTCCACGCCTACGCTTCGCATGTCGCCGCCTGTGGATCGAAGGGTCATCTGCCCCCGCACCTGCCCCGACGCCGCTACGAGCATGCGGGCGCGGGCTCCGTTCGACCCGGTCGGGTGGTGCGCCGGTGCGCTGGTGCATTGGTGTGTGGGTGCATGGCGTCGACGCGGTCGGCGCGGTCACCGTCCCGGGCGCGCGGCATTCGCTCTCGCCCCCGCACACCTCACGGGGCAGGAGTGCTGCCGAGGTGGCGTTCCAGCCAGTCCGCTGCGGTCTGGCGGTACAGCTTTCTGTTGTCCGCCCGCAGGAATTCGTGGCCCTCGTCGCGCAGCGTCAGCTGCTGGGCCGGGACCCCGCGGCCGCGCGCGGCGCGGATGAACTGTTCCGATTCCGTCGGCGGGACGTTGGTGTCGTGCTCGCCGTGGACGGCCAGGACGGGAGCGCGCAGCTGGTCGATACGGCTCATCGGGGACAGCGCGCGCAGCAGCTCCCGGTCGTGTTCGGGATGGCCGTACTTGGCGGTCGCGGACTGCGCGATCCATGGCTCCGTGCCCGCGAAGAAGGTGGCGAAGTCCGACATTCCGCAGACGGCGACCCCGGCCCGGAAGAGCTCCGGGTGCCACACCAGGGAGGCCATGGTGAGGTACCCGCCGTACGAACGGCCCATCACCCCCAGCCGCACGGGGTCGGCGTAGCCGAGCGCGACGACGTGCGCGGCACAGTCGGCCACGTCCTCGATCGCCGCGAACCGGCCGGCGCCGAGGTCGGCGTCCACGAAGGAGCGCCCCCAGCCCGAGGACCCGCGCACGTCGGGGGCGAACACGTCCATGCCCCTGCCCAGCAGCTCGTGGTACAGCGGGCTGAACACCGGCCGTTCCTGCTCCTCCGGACCGCCGTGCAGGTGGATGACGCACGGCGCGGGCCGGCCGGGATTGCGTCCGGGTGCCCGGTAGTACCAGCCGCCCAGCGTCAGCCCGTCCCGCGCCCGGCAGCGCAGCGGCACGGGCCGTACGGGGGGCCGCCCCGGCGGTACGGCGTCCTCGTCCCGGGCCGACCAGCCGGCGCGGCCGGGGACGAGGCCCTGGTCCAGTTCCCAGATGCCGGGCCGGCGCCGGGAGCCTGCGAGTGCCGTGAAGAGGCCACCGCGTTCCAGGGGCGCGATACGGGTCACCACCTCGTGCGGCAGATCCGGCCGCCGCGGCGCCCCGGCGCCGGCTTCCCCGTCGCCGTTCCCATTCCCATCCCCGTCCCCGTCGGCGAGGGGCAGGCCGACGCTCT
This sequence comes from Streptomyces sp. NPDC047014, assembly GCF_040644195.1. Taxonomy (NCBI): domain Bacteria; kingdom Bacillati; phylum Actinomycetota; class Actinomycetes; order Kitasatosporales; family Streptomycetaceae; genus Streptomyces; species Streptomyces sp. NPDC047014. The sequence continues at coordinate 8,514 of NZ_JBEYVX010000033.1, forward strand.
CCAGCTCGGTCGCGCCGTGGACGTTCCACGCCAGGAAGGCCCAGCGGCCGTGGTGGGGCATGCTCAGCAGGTCCAGACCGGACTGCTCGCGTTCGGCCGCCACGGACACCCCCCGGCCCGCGCCCCGCTCGTCCAGCCGGACCCTCAGGAGGGCGGCGAACTCGCGGTCGGTGTCGCTCCGCAGCCATACGGTCCCCGCGTCGGCCGAGAAGCGCCCGATCCAGGGGTCTCCGTCGGCCACGTGCACGGCGAAGGTGGTGCGGCCGGAGGCCGTGTCGAGCACCAGGGCCTCGCGCCGGCCGCGCGGACCCCGGCGGACGAGCGCGAAGCGCCCGTCCGGGCTGGTGTCGCACACCCGCAGCGACGCCGCGCCCTCCTCGGCGTACAGCAGCGCAGGCGAGTGCGCTCCGTCCGGGTCCACCAGGTAGGCGGCCAGACCCCCGCCGCGGACCTGTCCGTCGACGGCCGGGCCGATGGGGCCGACCGGCGACGTTACTGCCGACATCCGCCCCCCGAACGGCCCGAGGACCGCGCCGGGCACCGCGGCCCCGTCGGCGTCCTGCGGCTGGTGGCCCGCTCCGGTGTGCTCCGCGCGGTCCACCGAGGGCTGGGCGACCGTGACGGCCAGGGCCGTGCCGTCGCGGGTCCAGCACCCGAGGTGGGCGGAGCTTCCCGGCTCGGCGCCGGCGAGCACCTGCCGTCCCGTACCGTCCGGGCGCACCACGAGGACCCGGGTGTGCTCGCCGCCGCCCGGGGCCGAGGTGTAGGCGATCCAGCGCCCGTCCGGGGACCAGGAGACTTCGGTCACCGGATCGGGATCGCCGTCGAGCAGGTGGGCGTCCGTCCCGCGCGCGGGCCCGCTCCACAGCTGGGGGACGCCGGACCGGTCGCAGATGTACGCCACCTGCTCACCGCTGGGGTCGGCCGAGGGGTACCAGCACCCGTGGGCGGTGAGGAGGGTGGGCGGGTCGGCGCCGAGGTGGTCGGGCACGCGCACCGGCACGGGCGCGGGAGCGGCCTTCGCGGGCTCCGCCGCGCGAGCAGTCGCAGGGGCCCCGACGGGTCCGCCGGTTCCGCCCGCCGTACCGGTCATATGATCCACAGATTTCGTCCGCTCCAGGGGCATGGCCACCTCTCTCAGGCTTCCGCTTCCCGAGTGTTCCCACCACTCGATGCTCGGGGTCCCGTTGCTCAGTGGATGTCGTGCGCCTGCAGCCAGAGCTCCAGTGTGGCCACCTGCCACAGCGTGTTGGCTCCGCGCCTGGCGCGGTGGCGGTTGGGTGCCGCGAGCAGCTCGTTCACGAGATGCGGCTCGAAGATTCCCCGCCTGCGCGCCTCGGGGGCGGTGAGGGCGTCCCGTACGCGGGCCAGTACGGGCCGGGCCATGTGCCGGACCGCCGGAACCGGGAAATACCCCTTGGGCCGGTCGACGACCTCACGGGGCAGTACCGCGCGGCCGACGTCCTTGAGCACGGCCTTGCCGCCCTGCGCGATCTTCAACTCCGGCGGGCAGGCCGCCGCCAGCTCCACGAGGTCCTGGTCCAGGAACGGAACCCTCGCCTCCAACCCCCAGGCCATCGTCATATTGTCGACACGCTTGACCGGGTCGTCGGGCATGAGCGCGTGGACGTCCATGCGCAGGGCCGCGTCGAGCGCGGTCTCGGCCCCGGGGGTGGCCATGTGGCGCCGGACGAAGTCCGTGGAAGCGTCGTGGCCCGCACCGAGGTCGGGATGGATCATGGCGGTGAGGTCGGTGTGCGTCCGGTCGAAGTACGCGCGCGCATACGCGTCGTCCGCTCCCGCGCGGCCGGACGCGGCGATCTGCGGGTACCAGTGGTAGCCGGCGAAGACCTCGTCCGCGCCCTGGCCGCACAGGACGACCTTGACCTCCTTGGACACCTGCTCGGACAGCATGTGGAACGCGACGGCGTCATGGCTGACCATGGGCTCGCTCATGGCGCCGATCGCGGCTTCGAGAGCGGTCGGGAGCCGGTCGGAGGTGATCAGGAACTGCTGGTGGTCGGTCGAGAACCGGCGGGCGATCAGGTCCGAGTAGGAGAACTCGTCTCCGCCCTCCCCGTTCTCCTCCTCGAATCCCATCGCGAAGGTCGGTACGTCCTCGTACCCCTCCTCGGCCAGCATGGCCACCATGAGGCTGGAGTCCAGCCCGCCGGACAGCAGAACCCCTACGGGCACATCGGCGACCGTGCGCCGCCGTACCGCCGTGCGCAGCGCGTCGTGCACGGCCTCCTGCCAGAGCACCGGGTCCGAGCCCAGCTCGGAGTGCCGGGTGTACGAGGGCTGCCAGTAGCAGTGCTCCTCACTGGTGCCGTCGGGCTCGATGATGCGCACGGTCGCCGGCGGGATCTTCCGCACGCCGGACAGCACCGTGCGCGGGGCTACCACCGTGCCGTGCCAGCTCAGGTACTGGTGCAGGGCCACCGGGTCGATGGAGGTGTCCACTCCCCCGCCGGCCAGCAGCGCCGGCAGCGAGGAGGCGAAGCGGAGCCGGTCGCGGTCCTCGGTGACGTACAGGGGCTTGATGCCCAGGCGGTCACGGCCCAGGACGACGCGGCCGGAGCGGTGCTCGGTGATGGCGAGGGCGAACATGCCGACGAAGAATTCGACGCAGTCCCTGCCCCATTCCGCGTACGCCTTGACGACGACCTCGGTGTCGGAGTCCGAGAAGAAGCGGTACCCGAGCTTTTCGAGGCGGGCGCGCAGCTCGCGGTGGTTGTAGACGCAGCCGTTGAAGACGGCCGTGAGGCCCAGATCCGCGTCGACCATGGGCTGGGCACCACGCTCCGACAGGTCGATGATCCGCAGGCGCCGGTGCCCCAGGGCAACCGCCGCCTGGGACCAGATTCCCCTGCCGTCGGGCCCGCGGGGCTCCAGCACATCGGTCATACGTTCGACGGCGGCCAGGTCGGGCCTTCCGCCGTCGAACCGCACCTCTCCGCTCAAGCCGCACATGAGACACCTCCGCGTGTCTCGGCGCCTTGAGTTGCCCGGGGGACCCCGCTCTTGTCAGAGGGCCAGGCCGCGTACACCATGCGTCTGCACTCCTGTGCCGGTTCGGCCGACACGTGCGAGCCGGTCCGAACGGGCGATCGACATACCCCGCGCCTGCCCGCACCTGCGCCTTTCAAGCGGGGGCCGCTCCCGGGGCCGTACTCCCGCCGAGCCGGGGGCGGTGCGCCCTGGCCCCCGGTGCCTCCCTCGAGGTGTGGCAGCCCGAAGACGGGGCAGATGTCTCCCGCAGCCCCGCCTCGTGCGGGGCTGACCAATTCCACGGGGCATGCGTCGTCGGCGGCGCCGGAGGGGTCCGGGCCGTGGCCGCGCACCGCCTCCAGTACCTCCCCCACGGTGATCCGCAGGAGCCGGGCGTCCGGTTCAGTGCGACGGGCATCGCCGGGCCGTAGCGCGCCCTCCCCCGGGCGTGACCGCCTCGCGCTTCGCCGCCGACGCCTGAGCCCTGGACCGGGCCGGTCACCGGGCTCCATGCCACCAGCGATGATCCCCGCGACCTCGATGCCCTCGCGGTCGCGCTGCGGCTCCTTGAAGAGGGTGTGCGTGAAGGCCCGCAGCCCGGACTTGCCGGCCGCGTACGGGTCGGCGTCCATGTCCCGTTGAGATTTGGACTACTTGGGAATGCATTCCGGTTACGGAGCCATCGGGGCAGCCGTTGGAGACGCCGCCCTCCTCTCTGCTGCGCGCCGCATCCACCCTGCCGCGCGGAATTGAAGAATCCGATTCTGACGGCTCTTGCGACAGGCGGCAGTAAGTTCTAGTGTGCCAGCAGGTTTTGCCTATGCCTCAGGACTCAGAGGTTCCACAGTAACCCCGCGGAACATTCTCGTGTCAGCGGCGGTTACGCATTTCCAGGGGGATTCGATGAAATTCAGATCCGTGATGCTGGCCGTTCTGACGACAGCCGGAATGGTCGTCCCGGCCGCTGTCCCCGCAGTGGCGCTCCCCGCGTCAACTCCTGCGCCCAGCACAGTGCTTCAAAAGGTGGACGGCGGCGTCATCGACGATTCCCTGCGCCTGCGCAAGGAGCTCGGTTTCGAGGCCACGGAGAGCAGGCTGTCCGAAATTCTTCAGGACCGGAGGGCCCAGACGCCCTCCGGGAGCATCCGCGAAGGGGCGGCCCTCGTCAACGAGTGGGGATTCATCGGAACGGCTGCCGAGGCGGCGGAGATGAAGCGCCGCGACGCGCTCGTGTCCGCGGTGGAACCCACCGTCCGAGAATTCTCGCAGCAGCAGAATTTTGCCGGGCATTTCCTCGACAACCGTCGAGGCGGCCGCTTGGTCGTCCAGTTCGCCGGTGCGCTGCCGACGACGAATCGCCAGGAAGCACTCACGGAAACAGCTCTCAAGTCGGGCAGTACGGTTTCCGACGTCGAATTCCGGCTCGTCGAGCACTCCAGCGCCCAGCTCACCGGGGCCATGGAAGCCGTGTGGAAGTGGGCTGCCGAGGCGGGCGGCACCGGGATACCGGTCGTCGCCGTCGAGGAGGACGTGACCGCCAACGGACTCAAGGTGGTCCTCCGCCCGGGAAGCGCGCGCACCGGCGTACAGGACGTCCTGTCCCGGCTCGACGTCCCGGCGGTCATCACCGAAGGCGGCGGAGGCGACGAAGCCTGTACGTCCCGCAACGCCTGCGACTCGCCCCGCCGCGGCGGCGTCGGCATCAGCAAGTCGAACAGCCTGTGCAGCATCGGCTGGGTCGTCAACCGCAATGGGGTGCGCGGGGCGGTGACCGCCGGCCACTGCTGGTACGGCACCAACAGCGGCGCGGTCGCCTCGGGCAGTGCCACGTACGGCTCCCTGACGAGCACCAACGCCCTCTCCAACGGCACCCACGCCGACATGCGCTTCCTCTCGATCCCCAGCGGTGGCCAGCCGTGGCTGTACCAGAACGCCGCGAACAAGGGCCGGGTGGTGACGGGATCCTCTCTGGGCGCCGTGGGCTCCGCCGCCTGCCTGTTCGGCCGCAACTCCGAGAACGCGCGCTGCGGGACGATCTCGTCCACCAACGCGAGCCACACCAGCACCACCTGCAACTGCGTCGTCTACGGACAGTCCGCGGCCTCGTACTCCAGCGCGGGTGGTGACAGCGGCGGTGCGGTCGCCAGCAGCGCCACGGGCAACGTCGCGCGCGGTGTGCACTCCGGAACGTTCGGAGGGGCGAAGCACTACAGTTGGATCGGCTACACCTCTACGTACAACATGGGAACGCTCGCCACCGGATGAGTCCGGAGACTACGGGGACAGGACGCCGACCATGAAGGTACGACCCTTGCTGGTCCCACTTCTCCTCGGTGGCCTCGTGGCCTGCTCCTCGGCCTCCGCCGGCGGTGGTGACGCGTGTCCCGCGTGGCCCGTCTACTCCACTCCGCAGGAAGCCCTTGAGGGTGCGGACTACGTCGTCACCGCGGACGTGACGGAGCGGGTGGGCGACGAGGCGGTGTTCGGCACCGAGGCACACGTCTATGCGGTCAGCACCGAGGGGCTGCCGGTCCTGAAGGGGGATGACATCGGTTACACCGACCTCAAGGTCATCTCCACGCCCCAGAAGTGCGCGGGCGGAGATCCCTATCCGGGCGGGGACCCGCTGCACGAGGGCCGACGGGTCATCCTCTTCCTGACACGAGAGGACCCGAAGGGCACCTGGCGGACGATCACACCGGAGCACGGCGTACTCCCGGCCGACAGCGGCGGCGGCAGCAGCCTTCCCAGCCGCTGGCCCTCGTAGCCGCTGCCCTTCCCGGCGAAGCCGGACAGAACGAAGCGCCATGAAGCCTGCCCTCACCTTCCGACACGGTGAGGGCAGGCTTCGGCGTACGGGTCACGGTGTCGGTGAGGTTACGAGCCGGAGGGATGACGCGGGTGGGGATGACGCGGGTGCGCGATGCGGTGGCGTGCGTGAGCGTGGTGTGGGAGGGGTGGATGACGCCCCGGGCCCTCACCGAGGGCGCCATCGGACGGACCGAGGAGATCAGCATGGCCAAGGACAGCTTGGGCAAGGGTGACGAGGTCTCGTGGAGCAGCCACGGCCAGAAGGTGACGGGAAAGGTCCGGAAGAAGATCACACAGCGGACCCGGGCAGCCGGCCGTACGGTCGACGCCTCGCAGGAGGAGCCGCAGTACGAGGTGGAGAGCGAGAAGTCCGGCCGGACCGCCGTGCACAAGCCGCAGGCGCTGCGCAGGAAGGGCAAGAGCTCCTGAACCTCCTGACGGGGTCCGTACCGCCGGGTGAGGGCGGTCAGGCGTCGCGGCGGAGGGTGACGTGGGGGGTGAGGGCCGTCAGGAAGTCGGGGGCGTCGAAGATGCGGCCTGCGGAGGCGACGCCCCGGGTGCGGATCCGGCCGGTCAGGACGCGGCCGAGGGCTTCGACGACCAGCGGCGCGGTCACGGCGTAGATGTCGCGGCCCTCGGCGACGAGCCTCCGCTCCGCCCCGCCGGAGCGGACGATCACGTCGACGAGGAAGGTCTGGTCCGAGCGGCCCTGGTCGTCCGTGGCGGAGGGGGCGGGGGTGTCGGACGAGGCGATGTCCTGGGCGGCGTCGACCGCCATGTGGGTGTGCACGTCGCGGATCGGCAGGTGGTCGGTGACGGTGACGACATCGGCCATGGTGAACTCGGTGACGACCGGCCGGGTGCCCATCGGGGCCGGGAAGGGCCACTGCTCGGTGGGCGGGGCGTCGGTACGGCGCTCCCAGGCACCGCCGCTGTAGCGCAGCCGGTACGCGCCGCGCCGCTCGCGGGAGACCGCGCCGGACAGCCGGGTCCCGGCGGTGGGGTGCCAGTGGCTGAGGCCGTAGGCGATATGGGCCTCGTCGGCCTGCTCCCAGTCCCCCATCGCGGCGGTGACCAGCAGGTCGCCCAGCCCGCCGAAGAAGGCCATCGCCGGCACGACGACGGCCTCCGCCTCCCGGGCGCGGGCGGCGTAGTGGGTGAACGTGTCGAGGTTGGCTTCGAGTTCCGCGGCAACGTCCAGGTACGGGATGCCCGCGCGCAGGGCCGCGTCGATCACGGGTGCGGTCGTCGCGGCGAAGGGGCCCGCGCAGTTGATCACCGCGTGGGTGCCGGCCAGGGCCCGGTCGAGGGCGGCCGGGTCGTCGACGGTGGCGGGGCGGGCCTCGTAGCCGGTGGCCTCGGCCAGGGCGGCGAGCTGGGCGGCGTCGCGGCCGGAGAGTACGGGCGTGTACCCGCGGGCGGCGAGCTCCGCGACCACGAACCGGCCGGTGTGTCCGTACGCGCCGTAGACCGCCACCGTGTGGTCCGTGTGCTCCGTCGCGCCGTTCACGCTCGTGCCGTTCTTGCTCGTGCCGTTCATACGAGGGCTCCCCTGCCTGGCGTCCGTTGCGCGGCCGGGCTCCGCCGGGTGCTGCTCGGCGGGCCGGTGCGCTGCTGTGGGGATCATCCTGGCCGGGGCGGGCGAGACCCCACCAGTGTCCGGAACGACGCCGGGCGTACAGTTCCGGACACGGGCGGGAGGGGCCGTACGCGACCTGCGCGGGGCCGGGCTCAGGAACCGGGCTGGAGCGCGCGGAGCCGTTCGGCCACGTCGTAGACGTTCAGGCGCAGGGAGCGGATGTCGGTGATCAGGTCCCGCCAGGGCTCGAAGCTCGTGCCGATCTCGGCTCCGGAGGCCCCGAGGTAGGCGACGGTGACCCCGTACGCGAAGTACTCGTTCCGGGCGGGCAGGGGGCGTACGAGGACGATCTGCTCCAGGAGCGCGGCCGCCCGCCAGAACGCGTCGGGGCTGCCGCTGGTCAGGGCCGGGGTGTTGACCCGGTGCCGGGCTACGGCGGCGACCAGACCGGAGTAGTCGGAGACGCCGAGGTCGCGGCCGAGCAGTTCCTCCTGGCGGTCGAGCAGCCAGCGGATGTCGATGTGCAGGTTCAACGTCAGGCCGCCCGGTGGGCGCCCGGCGCGGCGGGGAGGCCGCCGAACTCGCGGTCGAAGGCTTCGGCGATGCCGGGCTGGGCGACGGCGTCGCGGAACGCGGCGGTCGCACGCCCGAGAGCGAGCTGGTTCTCCTCCTCGATGGCGAGCTCCGCCAGATAGGCGCGCACGCTCTTGCCCTGCGCGGCGGCGACGGTGGCGAAGCGGTCACGCGTCTCGGAATCGACCTTCACAGTGGTGTCTGCCATGCCCCGAGTATGCACCGATGTATACCTCTGCGAATACCCCTGCCCCGTGAGCGCCCGTAGCGCCACCGGCGCACGGACGGCGCCCTCAGGGGCTCGCGGCATCCCGCGGCTGCGGCGCACGGCAGGCAGGACCGGCCTCGCCCTCCTCGGCGCGCGGCCAGGGGCGCCCTTCGCGGGCCTCGGCACTGCGGTTGAAGCGTACGAGGGCGTCCTCCAGCTCCCGCACCTCCTCGGGCGACCAGCCCGCGACCACACCGGCCAGGCAGGAGCGGTTGGCCTCGCGGTCCTCGCAGAGCCGCAGCGCGCCCTCGGCGGTGATACGGAGCTTGCGGGCCATGCCGCCCTCGGGATCCGGGACGCGCTCGGCCAGGCCGCAGCGCAGCAGGGCGGCCGTCTGCCGGTTCACGGTGGAGGTGTCCAGACCGAAGGCTTCCGCCAACTGCCCGATGGACATGGGGCCCTGGGTGTCGATCCGGCTGAGTACCAGGTACGCGGACCGGTCCAGGCGCTCGGTGTCGCGCTCGCGCCGGGCCAGCACCTGATGCCGCGAGAGCAGCATCAGCTCCCGCTCCAGTCTCTCCAGCACAGCGCCTCCCGTTCCGTCCGGCGCCCCATTATCGCGGACCGCCGACGGGTCGATGCGTCGGCGTCCTGCACCAGTCCCGCAGCACGGCGCCGCAATATGCATGATACATAGCATGTGTACTATGCACTTCTCGTTGTCACCCGACGAGCCATTGCCTCACTCCGGAGGAACAGCATGACCGTCACCACGTCCACCGCCTCCCGCGCCGCCGAGATCCTGTCCCGGCCCGTCACGCTCAACGGCCTGACCGTCCCGAACCGCATCGCGATGGCCCCGATGACGCGCATGTTCTCCCCCGGCGGCGTGCCCGGCGAGGACGTGCGCGCGTACTACGGCAGCCGTGCCGCCGCGGGCGTGGGCCTGATCGTCACCGAGGGCACCTACGTCGGCCACGACTCGGCCGGCCAGAGCGACCGCGTGCCGCGGTTCCACGGCGAGGAGCAGCTGGCGGGCTGGGCGAAGGTCGCCTCGGCCGTGCACGAGGCGGGCGGCACGATCGTGCCGCAGCTGTGGCACATCGGCATGGTGCGCAAGCAGGGCGAGGCCCCGTACGCCGAGGCGCCCGCCGTCGGCCCCTCCGGCATCCGCGTGGACGGTACGGAGGGCACCGGCCGGGCGATGACCAGCGCCGACCTCGACGACGTCATCGGCGCCTTCGCCGACGCCGCCGCGGACGCGGCGCGGATCGGCTTCGACGGGGTGGAGCTGCACGGCGCCCACGGCTACCTGCTCGACCAGTTCCTGTGGGAGCGCACCAACCGCCGCACGGACGCGTACGGCGGCGACGCGGTGGCCCGTACGAAGTTCGCGGCGGAGATCGTCGCGGCCGTCCGCGAGCGGGTCCCGGCCGACTTCCCGGTGATCTTCCGCTACTCGCAGTGGAAGCAGGAGGCGTACGACGCCCGGCTCGCGCAGAGCCCGGAGGAACTGGAGGCGATCCTGGCGCCGCTGGCGGCGGCGGGCGTCGACGCCTTCCACGCGTCCACCCGGCGCTACTGGCTGCCGGAGTTCGAGGGCTCGGACCTGAACCTGGCCGGCTGGACGAAGAAGCTCACCGGCCGTCCCACGATCACCGTGGGCTCGGTCGGCCTGGACGGCGACTTCCTCCGCGCCTTCGCGGGCGAGGGCGCGGCGCTCGGCGACATCGACAACCTCCTGGACCGCATGGAGCGCGAGGAGTTCGACATGGTCGCCGTCGGCCGGGCGCTGCTCCAGGACCCGCAGTGGGCGGCGAAGGTCCTGGCGGGCCGCTTCGACGAGCTCAAGCCGTACGACGCGGCGGCGCTCAAGTCCCTCAGCCGGTGACCGCCGGTCCGTGGTCCGGCCTCCCGGACCACGGACCCACGGATCACGGATCACGGACCCACGGACCACGAGCCCACGGCCGCGCGGACCAGGGCTCAGCCGCCGAGACCGCGGTCGGGGGCGCTCATGTCCCCGGTGGCGGGCATCCCGTCGGCGAGCCCGTAGCGCAGGAAGACCGCGCCCTTGGGGCCGGCCGCCGGGGGCTCCAGGAGCGTGAGGTTGGCGGGCACCGCCCCCTCGCGGAACACCTTCTTCCCGACCCCGAGGAAGACCGGGTGCAGCCAGAGGTCGACACGGTCGAACAGCCGCTCGCGCAGCAGGCTCTGCACCAGGTCCAGGCTGCCGACCACCTTCACGTTCTCGTGCCGGTCCCGGACCTCGCGCACGGCGGCGGCCAGGTCGGGGCCCAGCTGGGTGGAACCGGCCCAGGGCAGCTCGGGGCGGCCGCGCGAGGCCACGTACTTGGGGATGCTGTTGAAGAGGGTGGCGATCTCGCCGTCCTCGCCGTCGCCCTTCTGGTGCGGCCAGTACGCGGCGAAGATGTCGTAGGTCCGGCGGCCCAGGAGGAGGGCGTCCGTCCCCTCGTACGCGGCCGAGACCTGCTCCCCGAAGACCTCGTCCAGCAGCGGCGCCTGCCAGCCGCCGAACGGGAACCCGTCCGGGTCCTCCTCGGGACCGCCGGGTGCCTGCCCGACGAGGTCCAGGGTCGCGAACAGCTCGATGTGGATGAGTCCCATGATGTGCTCCCGGGGTGGCGTGGGGTCGCGGCGTTGTCGTGTCGCGGTGGCGCGGTGGTGTGGTGTCTCGGTGGCGATGGGGCTGCCGTCACAGAGATAGACCGCCGGGATCCGCGGAACTCATCGGCGCGCCGTCCACCGGGTGGGATTCCGGCCGACGGGCCGGGGTGGCGGGGCTGTCAGTGGGGCGTGCCAGGATCGAATCATGAACCTTCTCGTCCCGCTCCCGTCCGATCCCAGCCGCTCCGAGGTCTATGCGGACTGGGCCCGTACGCACGGGCCGGACGCGGAGGAGGCCGCGCGCGGACTGCTCGGTGAGGTCCGCGACCGGATCTCCCGGGCCTACCCGAAGGCGGGCCGCGCCCTGGACGGGCTGGCCGGTCTCGCCCACCGGCTGCCGCCGGCCCATCTGCCCTGGTACTGGGACACGGTGGCGCACCGGCTCGTCTCCTGGGACACCCGCGCCGCCGGCCGGGCCTACACCCTGGCCCGTACGGCGGAGGAGAAGCACGACCTGCCCGTGGATCCGGCCTGGCGGCGGCAGAACGTGCTGCTGCTCGCCCGGTCCGGCGCCCTCCCGGTCAAGGAGCTGAGCGGGCACCAGACCTGGCTGGCGGACCGGTTGGACCCGGCCGCCGCGCACGACGAGTTCGTACGGGTCCTCGGCGCGTGGGCGGCCTCCCCCGGCGAGCTCCCCGCCGATCTGGCCCGCCGGATCCGCGCCTCGGCGCGCGGCGCCGGGCTGGACGGCGCCGAGGAGGCCCGGGTGCTGGCCCGTACGCTGGCCGCCGCGCGCGGGAAGGCCGTACCGGACCGGCTGCTCGACGCGGCCGCCGCGCTGCTCGCCGAGCACCCGCAGGAGGACGGCACCCTCGCCGACCTCCTGGACCTCTTCCCCGAGTCGCGCAAGGACGCCGCCGCCTGGCTGCGCCTGCTGCTGCGCTCCGGTGCGGCCGACGCGGTCACCGCGGGCCGGGTCACGCCGGAGGGCGGGCTCGCCGCATGGCTCGGCCGGTACACCCACGCCTACTCGCACTACCGCGTGGCCTACGGCGGTGTGTCCCGGCAGCCGATGCCGGCCGAACTGTTCGACCTGGTCGGCCGGTTCGCGCCCCGGCTGCGGGCCGCCGCCGTCCCGGTCGCCCTGCACGAGGACCGCTACCGCTGGCCCGGCCTGGACGCGGACCTCCTGGATCTCTGCCTCGCGGAGGGCATAGCCGTCGTCGACCCGGGCGAGAACATCCGGCTGAGCTTCTGGGGCGACCGCTCCCGCCGCGACCTCAAGGCCCTGGCCGCGGACCCGGTGTTCGGGTCCCGGCTGGAGGGCACGCTGCACGCCGGGCTGCGCGGCCGGGGCACCGCCATCACCCGGCTCCCGGAGAACCCGGGCATCGCCGCCGAGGTGCACTCCCGCGTCGAGAGCCTGCTCGGGGCGCTGGCGGGTGGCGGGCTGGCCGCCGCCGACGAGGCCGTGGAGGAGCTGGCCGGGCTGCTGGACCGGCCCACGGCCACCGCCCTGGACGGCATAGACGAGGCGCTGGCCGCCGTGGACCCGGCGGGTCCGCTGGCCCGGGCGCTGCGCGCCGGACTGCCCGAGGAGCTGGGCTGGCCCGCCCTGGAGGAGGCCGTGGCCGCGCTGGCGCCGGAGGAGGCCGCCGGGGTCACCTGCACCTGGCCGGTGCTGACGGTCTACGGCCGCGCGAAGGCCGTGGCCGTGGCCCCCGGTTCCGTGCGCGCCACGGCAGAGTTCGCGCTGCCCGAGGACGCCGTGCGGCACGCCGTCCACTACGTGGGCGGCCGGTTCCTGGTCAGCTGGTCCACCGGGCCCGGCCGGGCCTTCGGCGGGCACGCCTTCTGGTCGGACCGGCCCGAGGAGGTCTTCGTACCGGACGAGAGCTACGGCCTGCGGCCCTACGGCGGCAGCATCCAGGGCGGCCTCGGCTACCAGTTCGAGACCGCGGACGGCGGCGGGCGGCACGACGGGCAGCGCGTCCTGCGCCCAGGCGGCCCGGAAGGTATCGGCGATCACGACTTCCAGATGAGCGACGGCACCCACTGGTGGAGCTGCGAGGTCTTCAAGGGGCCCAAGGGCTGGGCGCGGGTGGATCCCGTGACCGGGGAGCGCGCCGCCGGGCACAGCCTGCCCGCCTTCCACAGCCCGGCCGAACTGCCGCCGGGCATGGCCCTCTTCGGGGACCAGCTGACCCTCGCCGTCCTCCCGCCGGACGCGCCCGCGTCGCCGCTCGGGCAGGACGGCGCGCTCACCGGCTGCCGGGTGCTGTACCGCACCCCGTACGCGGGCCCCTCGCCCACCGAGTTCCTGCTGGAAGGCGTCGACGGCCGCAGCGCCCGCTACCGCAGCCGGCGCCCGGGCCGCCGCCCCTGGGGCATCCTCCGTATGCCGCTGGGCGGGGAGGAGGCGGTGCTCGCGGGCGGGACGGCCGTCCGCTGCCACGCCGCCGAGGACAACTCGCTGCTGTGGGAGGCCACCGGCTTCCCCGCCGCGGGCTCCGGGCCGCACGACCGGACCGGGGCCCACGGCGTGGGACCCTTCCCGCCGCCCGCCTACTGGCACTTCCTCACCCCGCGCGACGCGGCCTCCTCGGAGGCGCTGCGCGCGCTCGGCCACGAGACCGTGCGGGCCCTGCTCGACGCGGCCGTCCGGGCCGACGGGCCGGACGGCCTCCGGGAGCGCGTCGCCGGGCTGCTGCCCGGGGTGTCGGAGCCGCGGGTGGTGGACGGTGTCGTACGGGCCGCGCTGCTCGCCGCCGATGTGCTGCGGCGCCGCGAGGCGCTGTCCCGCCGCGTCGGCATCATGCGCGCGGGCCCGGCGGTCGCCCTCCGCCGGGCCGTGCCGGACACCGCGCTCCTCCCCGCGCTGGGCGGGCTGCTGCCGCCGGTCCGGCCGCACGGCTCGTACGTGCCCGGCGCGCACCCGGCGACGCTGACCGCCGTGGCCGCCGAGGGCCGGTTCCTGCGCGGCGAGATCGACGACGAGACCAGGCGGCTGGCCCTGCCGGCGCCCCCGGCGCCGTGGACCGCGCTGCTGGGCTTCGCGGACGCGGTGGCCTGGCGGGCCGCCGTCGGCACCACCTCCGAGGAGGACCGTACGGCGCTCTCCGCGCTGCTGGAGACCTGGGCCGACCAGCCGTTCGCCGCGCGCGGGGGCCGCTGGCGCATCGGCCCGGGGGGCCGTTCCGTGCGGCCGTACGAAGACGGCGGTACGGCCGAAGGCACGGTCGGCGACCCCGCGGCCGACGCGGTGCGCACCGTCGAGCGGGACGAGGCGGGGCGGCTGCCGCTGCTGCTGGATGCGCTGGCCCGGCGCGGGCCGCTTCCCGTGCCGCCGGAGGCGGTGGAGACCTTCGCGCGGCGCACGGGCGTGCGGCGGGCGGTCGCCGCCCTGGTGCTCGGCGGTCTGCCGCACCGCAGCGACCCCGACGAGCACGCGAAGGCCCTGCGGGCGGCCCCGTACAAGGCGAACAGGACGATGGCCCGCGAGTACGACGGGCTGCGCCACCGGCTCGGCGACTCCGGCTGCCGCGCGGTGCTCGCCGCGGGCGTCCCCGAGGACCCGGCCGGGCTGTGGGAGCCGGGCGGGATGACCGCGGCCGCCGGGCGGATGGCCGAGGTGTGGGCCGGGCTGCTCGGCGCCACGGAGTACGTGGACGAGGAGCTGGCCACCGCCCTGGAGGCCGATCTCGGGCTGGGCTCCGCATGGGCCCTGGCCCTGACCGGCGGTGCGGAGGCCGCCGGCCGGTATGTGCCGGGCGCCGCAGGCGTCCTGGTCGGCACCCCCGGCGGCGGGCTCGCGCTGCACCCGGTCGAGGCCGACGGCAGCACCGGCCGCCAGGTCTTCGTACAGCACCCGCCGCACGCTGCCTCGGCCTCCGCCGTGGCCTGGGCGCTGACCGAGCTGCCGGTGGGCCATCCGGCCGCCGTCGGCGCCGCCGCCGTGCATGCCGCCCTGCGGGCGCGGATGGACGACCCGCGGATGCTGATCCCGCTCGGCTGGCATCGCGGGCTGGCCCGCGCCGTGCCCGGGGACCCGGCCTTCGGGCCGTACGAGGGCGCCGTACTGCCGAGCCCGCGGCCGCTGTACCGGGAGGACACGGTGGTCTCCACGGCCCACGACGACGGGCTGCTCGTGGTGTCGGTGCCCGGCGGTGACGTGTTCCTGCGGCCGTCGGCCCTCGCGGATCCCGCCCGGGCGGAGCGGGCCGAGCGGCTGTGCGCGAGCCTCGGCCTGCCGGAGCTGCGGGCCGCGGTGCGGCGGATCGAAGCGGTCCGCGGGGAGGGCCCCGTCCGGATGCTCGCCCGCGCCGCCGGTACGCCGGTGCCGCCCGGCGGGTACGAGGCCGACCCGGCGCTCAGTGTCCCGGAGCTGGTGGCCGAGGTGGGTGCGGCCCTCGGGGTGGGCGCCGACGCGGCCGCTCTGTACCTGCAACTGCTGGCGCTGGCCCGGCCCACCGACCAGAACGTCCGCCGCTGGAACGGCTGGAGCCCGGCCCGGCACAAGGCGGCCCAGGCGGAGCTGGCGGGGGCGGGCGCGGTGGAGACGGGCCGCCGGGCCCGCGCGGGCCGGACGGCGTTCGTACCGGGCCCGTGGACGGACCTCAAGGCCCCGCACCTGCCCCTGGAGACCGCGAAGCTCGGCCCCTACGAGGCTTCCGCGGGCCGCTCGGACCCGCAGCTCCCCTTCCTGCGGCTGCTGCCGCCGGTCCCGCCCCACGAGCTGTTCACGGAGGCGTGGCGGGCGGCCCGCTGACGGGGCGGTCGAACGCGGCGCGCGGCCGACGGCCGTGCGCCCGGGACCGTACGCTGTCCGGCATGGACATGGGGAGCGAGTCGCGGTGGGAGAAGGACGCGATGACGGTGGAGATCATGTTCGCGCTGGTGACAGCCGGCGTCCTGGCCGCCGCCGTTTTCGGCCTGCTCGTGGTGCCCGCCCTCGCCCTCGGCGTGTCCGGGGCGGCCCGGGAGAAGCTGCTGGTGGGGGCGGGCGTCCTGGCGGCTGCCGCCGCGGTGTGGCGCGTGGCGCGCGTACTGCTGCGCTTCGATGTGCGGCGCCGGCAAGGGCGTTGAGGCCCGGCCGATTTTTTGGCATCAGCGGTCAACAATTCTCAACACCGCTCCCCCGAGCACTACAAAGGAGCACATCGGACCGAATCCGGTAGCGGCGGGAAAGCGATCCCGCCGGGGACCGGAATGACGGTGGAGGTGGTGAGGTGCATGCGTGAGTGCGGCAGGATCCCGACGGGCCGGCGCAGATTTCCTTTGAGGAGTCCGGTCTCCGGGCCGCTTCCCTGATCGGCCGGCCATGTTGATGCCGATACTGTTCTCCCCGGCCTGGGCCTCGCCCGACGACTACCGGTCCCTGACCTCGACCATCCGGTCCAAGGCAGAGGACGCCCAAGGGTTTTTCGGTGGCGCCGGGCGCAAGGAGGGCGAAATGCCGTACCTTCCCCTCCACATCCAATTGCGGGGCCTTTTCATCGAGCTCTACATCGAGCTCCGCCCGCGCAATACCAGCCTGCGCATCGCCGGTTTCCGGAATATCTTCGAGAACGGCCAGGCCCCGCCCGAGGCGTACATGCGTCACGTACGGGATTCGGCCGCCCCGCCGGGCGTGGACCGGAGCCAGGCCCTGCCGTTCGGCGGCTGCCGGGCGGATCTGGAGACGGCCGCCGCCGTGCGACGGGCGGGCATCCAGCTCGGGCGCCGTCCGCTGAGCGCGGCGGTCATGCGGCTGCACCAGAACCGGGATCCGCGCAGTACCGCCCACGGCATGCTCGTGCTGTCGGAGATGCTGTGCGAGGCGGCCCGCTACCCCGCCCTGGCGGACGCGATGTCACGTATCTGGATGACCGGGGGCCGGCTGTGATCCGGGCACGGCGGTTCGCCGCGCGGAGTCCGTGAGCCGTGCGGCGAAGGCTTCGACGAGGGCGCGCAGCTCATCGGGGCCTTCGATGACGAAGGGCCGGTCCAGCGAGGCGAGTACGGCGGGCAGCCAGTCGAGCCGGTCCACGCGCAGGGCGACCCGGCACCAGCCGTCGGCCTCGGGGGCGGAGCCGTCTATGGGGGGCGGCTCGGTCACGAGGGCGACGGAGGCGGGCAGCCGGGTGTGGATCAGCTCGGCGGTGGCCTTCACGCGCAGGCTCACCTCGTGCCGGTACGGGGCCGTGGCGAGGGAGGTGAGGAGGCGTCGGGCGGGATCGGTCCCGGCGGGCGGTGCGAACGATCCGGGCAGGATCCGCACGCCGGTGACCCGGTCCAGCCGGAAGCCGCGCTCCTCCCCCGCGGAAGGGTCCAGGGCCGTCACGTACCACTTCCTCGCGTGCGCGACGATCCCGTACGGGTGCACGGTGCGCTCGCTGTGCCCGCCGTCGCCCGCGGTGTAGCGGATCGCGACCGGCCGGTGGTGCCGGACGGCGTCCGCCATCGGGAGCAGCACCGCGGGATCCGGGGCCGCCGCCCGCCTGCCGGGCGGCGGCTCCGGTGCGGTGAAGGCGAGCGTGTCGAGCACGGCGTCGAGCCGGCGGCGCAGCCGCTCGGGCAGCACCCGCCGGATCTTGGCCGTCGCCGTCTCGCTCGCCGTGTCCGTGGCCGTGGTCAGGCCCGAGCGGCGGCCGGCGACCAGGCCGAGCAGGACGGCGAGTGCTTCGTCGTCGCTCAGCATGAGCGGGGGCATGCGGAATCCGGGGGCGAGCCGGTAGCCGCCGTAGCGGCCGCGCACCGATTCGACGGGGACGTCGAGGTCGAGGAGCTGCTGTGCGTAGCGCCGTACGGTGCGCTCGTCGACGCCGAGCCGGTCGGCGAGTTCGGGCACGCCGCGGAGGCCACCCGACTGCAGGAGCTCCAGCAGGGTGAGGACGCGGGCGAGGGGTCGGGGCATGCCTGCGATTCTCCCGCGGATACCGGGCGGGTTCCGCCCGGTATCGGTCGTAGCGTGCGGTCAGCGGCACCGAGCAGCACCCCGCCGCATGCCGAACGACCGACCAGACCCGGGAGAAACCCCATGCACTTCGTGTCCAGCCGCATCATCACGGACGACGTCGCCCGCCTCGTCGCGTTCTACGAACGCGCCACGGGGGTGTCCGCCACCTGGGCCACCGCGGACTTCGCGGAGCTGCGGACCGCCTCGGCCACCCTCGCCGTCGGCAGCACCCGTACCGTCCCGCTGTTCGCGCCCGGTTCGGCCCGGCCGGCCGACAACCGCAGCGTCATCCTGGAATTCCTCGTCGAGGACGTGGACCGTACGCACGAGGACCTGAGCGGCTTCGTGGACGCGTTCGTCAGCGGCCCCACCACCCTGCCCTGGGGCAACCGCTCCCTCCTCTTCCGCGACCCGGACGGCAACCTCGTCAACTTCTTCACCCCGGTCGCGCCGGCCGCGATCGAGCGCGCGGGAGGCACCCACGGAAGCTCGTAAGCACATTTATTTGCTTCCTGCCGGGTGAAGGGTCTACAGTCGCTGACGTACGCACAGATCTGTGCTTAAGGAGAGCGTCATGCAGCCCCTGCTGTTCCCCGGCAACACCCAGTTCTGGTACGAGACCCTGCGCTCGATGAGCCACATCGCCTACGGCGGGGCGGAGTTCGGCGAGGTCATGGCGACGAGCGCGCGCATCAAGGAGGGCGACTACGACAGCTGGCACACGGAGTGGACGGCCACCGCCGACCGGGTCTCCGCCGAGGCCCGGCGCGCGCTCGACGCGGGCCACACCGTCAGCGCCCGGGACGGCTTCCTGCGCGCCTCGAACTACTACCGCTCGGCGGAGTTCTTCCAGCACGGCCGGCCGTGCGACCCCCGCCACACCCACACCTACGACCGCAGCGTCGCCTGCTTCCACGCCGCGGCCGCCCTGTTCACCAGCCCGCGCATCGAGCCGGTGGAGATCCCCTACGAGGGCACCACGCTGCCGGGTTACCTCTACCGGCCGGACGACAGCGGCGCTCCCCGCCCGACCCTGATCATGCACAGCGGCTTCGACGGCACCGCCGAGGAACTGCATTTCAGCGGCGCGCTGGCCGCCGTAGAACGTGGATACACCGTCCTCACCTTCGACGGCCCCGGGCAGCCCGGCCCCCGCCACCGCCAGGACATGGCCTTCCGCCCGGACTGGGAGAACGTCATCACCCCGGTCGTGGACTTCGCCGAGGCCCTGCCCGAGGTGGACAACAGCCGGATCGCCCTCCTCGGCAGCAGCATGGGCGGCCTGCTCGCCCCCCGCGCGGCCGCGTTCGAGCGCCGTATCGCCGCGCTGATCGCCGTGGACGGGGTCTACGACCTCGGCGCGGTGTCCACCCGGCACCTCCCCGGCGACCGCGAGGAGGCCGAGCGGATGCTGCGCGCGGAATCGGCCCCCGAGCTCGACGCGCGCATGGCGCAGATCATCGAGGAGGACGCCACCGCGCGCTGGGCGATCAACCACGGGATGTACGTCATGGGCGTGGACTCGCCCCGGGCGTTCAGCGCCTCCTACCTCGACTACACCCTCGCCGGGGGCATCGCCGAGCGGATCCAGTGCCCGACGCTGGTGTGCGACGCCGAGGAGGACGAGTTCTTCCAGGGCCAGCCCCAGCAGCTCTTCGACCACCTGACCTGCCCGAAGACCCTGATGACCTTCACCGCGGAGGAGGGCGCCGGCGCCCACTGCCACCCCGGTGCCATGCGGCTGGCCCTGGCCCGGATCTACGACTGGCTCGACACCACCCTCGCGCACCGCGCCTGAGGCACCCCGCACATACTTCGCAGAGCACAGCACAGCAACGCAGCACAGCACAGCACCGACTCACCAGTTACCGACTCACCAGACAAGGAAGCACAGATGAACCGCACCGGAATCGAAGCCGCCCTGAACGACCTCCTGTTCAACAAGGACATCACCCTGGAGCAGGCCGCCGAGCGCCACTTCACCGACGGGTACCGCCAGCGTACGGACGGCGAGTGGGCCGACCGCGCCGAGTTCCTGGACCACATCAGCCACCTGCGCGGCATCGTCGCGGGCGGCACGGTCGAGGTCCACGACGAGCTGTACGACGGGAGCAAGTACGCCGACCGGCACACCTGCCACATCACGAAGAACGACGGCAGCACCGTCAGCATGGAGGTCTACGTCTTCGCCGACCTCGCCCCCGACGGCCGCTTCCACCGCATCGAGGAGACCACCCTGATGCTCAGCGGCTCCGACGCCGACCGCAACATCGGCAGCGCCCGCTGAACGACCCCGCCCGCCGGGCCCGGACGGGCCCGGCGACGGGGCGGAGGTCTCACCCCGCCGGCGACTCCGCCCCTCTGTCCAGCACCGCCGTGACCGCCGCCACGAGCCGGTCCCCCGCCCGGTCGACGCTGCCGTTCTGCGCGCTGATCTGGGCCCCTTCCAGCAGGAAGGTGATCTCCGCGGAGAGCTCGTCGGGCTCTCGCGCACCGGCCCGTTCGCACATGGCCGCGAGCCGGGCCCGCTGACGGGCCTTGTGCTCCGCGATCAGCCGCCGGGCCGGATGAGCCGGGTCGGGCAGACCGGCGACGGAGTTCACGAACGGGCATCCCCTGCGGGCGACTTCGGGCAGCCCCTCGGCGAAGAAGCGCGCCACGCCCAGCACTTGAGCCCGCCCGTCCCCCGCGTGCTCGTTCTCCACCTGGTCGAGAGCGGCGACGTACCCCGCCGCGACGATCCGTAGCCACTCCTCGATCAGGGCGTCCTTGGTGGCGAAATGCCGGTAGAGCGCCATCTTCGTGGTCTTGGCCCGCTCCGCGATCGCCTGTACGCCGACCGCCCTGATGCCCTCGCTGAGGAAAAGCTCCTCGGCCGCGTCGAGGATCCGCTCGCGCGGAGGGAGCCGGGCGACCCGGGAGTCCCGGCCCGGCCTCGGCGGGCTGCTCGTCATGGTGTGCCTCGCTCCGCTCGTGGTGGCCCGTCTCTCCCGGCCCATGCTACGTTACCGCCCACCCCCAGACGATACCGATCGGTATCGCACGGGACCGAGTGGAAATACAGGTGGATCTCATGGAGCTGCACGCATACACCGAGTACGACGCCGTGGGCCTGGCCCAGCTCGTGGCGCGCCGAGAGGTGACCCCGGCGGAGCTCGCCCACGCGGCGCAGTCCGCGATGGACGCCGTGAACCCGAGCCTCAACGCCGTCGTGGAGAGCTGGCCCGCCGGGGACAGTCCCGTCCCGGGCAGTACCCCGCTGGCGGGCGTGCCGTTCCTCATCAAGGACCTGGCCGTCTCCATGCGCGGCAAGCGCGTCGAGCTGGGCAGCCGGCTCGCCGAAGGCAATGTGGCGGCCGAGGACTCCTTCCTCATGCGGCGGTTCCGCCGCGCCGGTCTGGTGACGCTGGGCCGCACGGCCACCCCCGAGTTCGCCTACAGCACCACCACCGAGCCGGTCCTCTACGGGGCCACCCGCAACCCGTGGGACCTCACCCGCACCCCGGGCGGCTCCAGCGGCGGTTCGGCCGCGGCCGTCGCCGCCGGGATCACCCCGCTCGCGCACGCCACCGACGCGGCCGGGTCGATCCGGGTCCCGGCCGCCAGCACCGGGCTGTTCGGGCTCAAGCCCACCCGCGGCCGGGTCTCCCTGGGCCCGGACGCCGACGAGGTGTTCAACGGCCTGGCCGTGCACGGCGGGCTCAGCCGGACCGTACGTGACAGCGCCGCGCTGCTCGACCTGATCCAGGGCCCGGAGACCGGCGATCCGTACTTCGCCGAGCGCCCCCGTCGCCCGTACAGCGAGGAGATCACCCGGGACCCCGGCACGCTGCACATCGGCCTGCTCACCACCCCCTGGAACGGGCGGGACGTGGACCCGGCCGTCACCCGGGCCGCCGTGGCCGCCGCCCGGCTGCTGGAATCCCTCGGCCACCGGGTCGAGGTCACCACGGTCGAACTCGGCGTGCACTGGGAGGAGTTCGTCCTGGCCAACGCCCGGCTGTGGGCCACGAACCTGGTGACCTGGATCGACGGTTTCGCCGCGGCGTCGGGGCGGCCCGTGGACGAGACCACCGTGGAGCCGGAGATGCTGGCCAGTTACGCCTGGGGGCAGCGGGTGAGCGGCGCGGAGTTCGTCCGCGCCCTCGACGTCCGCAACCGGGTGGCCCGCTCGATCGGCGCCCACTTCGCAGCCCAGGGCATACTCCTCACCCCCACCCTCCCCGAGCTGCCGCTGCCGCTGTCCACCTACGGCCGGGGCGCGGAGGAGGCCGACGGACTGGGCTGGCTGGAGCACCTGTTCCACCGTTCGCCGTTCACCGCCGCGTTCAACGTCGCCGGTACGCCCGCGATGTCGGTGCCGCTCGCCTCCGACCCGGAGACCGGGATGCCGATCGGCGTGCAGTTCGCCGCGGGGTACGGGCGCGAGGACCTGCTCTTCCGGCTCGCCGCGCAGCTGGAGAAGGCCGCCCCCTGGGCGGAGCGCAAGCCTCCGGTGTGGGCGGGCGCGCGGCTGCCCGTCTGAGCGCGCAACCCCGGACGCGGTGGGCACGTCCTCCCGGGCGTGAGCACCCGGGAGATCCACCACACCGAGCCCGAGAAGTCGGCGCCCCCTTCCGCGACGGCCACCTGGCGGGCCCTGTACCGGCATTTCCGGCCGCACCGCCGGGCCGTGCTGCTGGGCGGCACGCTCGCGCTGATCGGCACCGCGACCGGAATCGCCCAGCCGCTGGCCGCCAAGGCGCTGGTGGAACGGCTGGGCGGGGAGGAGCCGTTCACGGCGATCCTGCTGACGCTCACCGCGCTGGTGCTGCTGGGCACCGCCATCGAGGCCATCGGCGCGTACGTACTGGAGCGCGCGGCGGAGTCGGTCGTCCTGGCCGCCCGCCGCTCCCTGATCGGCCGGCTGCTGTGGCTGCGGGTACCGGAGATGGAGCGCAACCAGCCCGGCGACCTGATGTCGCGGATCACCTCCGACACCACCCTGCTGCGCGCCGTCACCACCACCGCGATCGTCTCGGCGGTGGTGGGCGGCTTCGGGTTCCTCGCCACGATCGTGATGATGGCCCTGATGGACCCGGTCCTGCTGGGTGTCACGCTCGGCGTGATCGTCGTCGTCGGCGGTGCCTTCGCGCTGGTGATGCCGAAGATCTCACGGGCCACCACCCGCTCGCAGGAGGCGGTCGGGGAGATGTCGACCCGGCTGGAGCGCGTCTTCGGGGCCTTCCGTACGGTCAAGGCGTCGGGCGCCGAGGCGCGGGAGGCCGCGGTCGTCGAGGAGGCGGCGGTGCAGGCGTGGCGGCACGGGCTGACCTCGGCGAAATGGCAGTCCGTGGCCGGGTCCTCGGTGGGCCTGGCCATCCAGGTCTCGTTCCTGGCGGTCCTGGGGGCGGGCGGGGCGCGCGTGGCCTCGGGGTCGATATCCGTGGCCACGCTGGTGGCCTTCCTGCTCTATCTCTTCTATCTGATCGAGCCGGTGAGCAAGCTGGTGGACGCGGCGACCCAGTACCAGGTCGGGGCGGCGGCGGTCGCCCGCATCGAGGAGGCGGAACTCCTGGAGACGGAGCCCGTGGTGCCGGTGTCCGCGCCCCTGCCGGAGGTGGCCGCGGGGGCGGTGTCGGTGGCCTTCGAGGACGTGTCCTTCCGCTACCGCGCGGGGATGCCGTACGTGCACCGCGGGGTCTCCTTCGAGGTGCCCGCCCCGGGGACGACGGCCTTCGTCGGGCCGTCCGGCGCGGGCAAGACCACGGTGTTCGGGCTGATCGAGCGGTTCCACGAGGTGTCGGGCGGCCGGGTCCTGGTGGACGGGCGGGACGTACGGGACTGGCCGCTCGACCGGCTGCGCGCCTGCATCGGCTATGTGGAGCAGGACGCACCGGTACTGGCGGGCACGCTGCGGGAGAACCTGCTGTTCGCGGCGCCGGAGGCGACCGACCACGACATCCGCGAGGTACTGGTGAAGGCCCGGCTGGACTCGCTGGTGGACCGGCTCCCGGACGGGCTCGACACGCTGGTCGGACACCGCGGCTCCCAGCTGTCGGGCGGCGAACGCCAGCGGGTGGCCATCGCACGGGCCCTGCTCCGCAAGCCCCGGCTGCTGCTCCTCGACGAGGCCACCTCGCAGCTCGACGCGGTCAACGAGCTGGCGCTGCGCGATCTGGTCGCGGAGGTCGCGCGGGAGATGACCGTACTGGTGGTGGCGCACCGGCTGTCCACGGTGACGCTCGCGGACCGCATCGTGGTGATGGAGGCGGGCCGGGTCCGCGCGGTGGGCACCCACGCCGAACTGGTCGCGGGCGACCCGCTCTACGGGGAGCTGGCCGCGACCCAGCTCCTGGCCACGGCGGACCTGGGAGGCGGCGGCCCGTCGCCGGACCGCCTCTGAGGCGCCCGGCCGCTCAGTCGAACTCGGGGGTTCCCGTGACGTACCCACCGCGCCGGGGAGCCTGGCGCGAGGGGCCGGCCACCGGCGAAGCCGCGCCGGACCGCCCTCCCCCGCGGAGGACGGTCCGGCAGGGCCCGGCGGCGGGTGGCACAGGACCCTGCCGCGTGCATGCGGCCGGTCGGGTCAGTTCCAGACCTCGCCGTAGAACTGGCCGCCCGTACCCCGCAGGTAGTAGTTCTGGCCGTACAGACCGCCCACGCACGTCTGCTGCCAGCGCCACTGGTTGGTGGCGATGGAGCCGACCATCACGCCGGTGTCCTTGTCCCACAGCTCCGCGCGGCCCCAGTAGGCCAGGGCGGTGTGCTTTCCGCCGAAGCACACCTGGTGGTTGCCGTTCGCCGCGACGGTGCTGCTCGTGCAGACGGTGCTGCCGCCGCTCGAACACGAGGCGGACGCGGCCGACGCCGGGGCGGCGGTGAGGAGTCCGAAAGCGGCCACCGCCGCCGTCGCCATGGCAGCCTGAACGATTCTCTTCTTCATGTCGTACCTTCCTCGGTGATCTTGTCCGACCGGACGCACCGAGCATAGGAACGGCGGGTACTACCGCTGTGTGCGCTCCGCGCAGGCTTCCTTGACCCTGAGCGCGCGGAACTCCGTAGGGCTCAGCTCGTACGCCTCACGGAACGACCTGCTGAACACGGCCGCGCTGGTGAACCCCCAGCGGGCGGCGATGTCCTGCACCGGGCTCCGGCGCGGATCGGCCCGGGACAGCTCGGAGCGGCACCGCTCCAGGCGGCGTCGGCGGATCCGCGCGCCGACGGTCTCGTCCGCGCCCCGGAAGAGCTGGTGGAGGCTGCGTACGGAGATGTGGTGGTGGGCGGCGATCACGGCGGGGGTGAGCCCGGGGTCGCCGAGGTGCTGCTCGATGAAGGCGTGGATGCGCCGCAGCAGGGCCTGCGCCCGCACCTCGGGCGGTAAGGACGCGTCGGCGCCGAGATGGCGGGCCAGGCAGGCGGCGGCGAGGTCGGCGGCGACGGCGCCGAGGCGTTCCAGCTCCTCCGGGGTGCACCGGTCGGCGCTCGCGACCAGGGACGACATGAAGCCGCCCAGCATCGCCGCCATGCCCTCGCCGCCCGGAATGCGGTGGGCCAGGAGGCGACCGAGCCCGCGGGTGTGCAGGGGCAGCGCCGCACGCGGCAGGTGCAGGACCACCAGCTCACCGACGCCCGCCCGGGCGGGGGATTCGGCGACGGAGGGCAAGGAGGTGTCCCACAGCACCAGGTCCCCGGGCTCGGCGCGGCAGTCGTTGCCGTGCTGGGACATCGCCATGGAGCTCCTGCTCACCAGCGCCAGCTGGTACTGCTCCGGATCACTGCGCCTGATCAGCGCCGGGGTGCGGCGGGAGCGCAGAGGGGCGTAGGCGAGCCGCGACACGCGGATGTCCCCGGCGTCCAGGACGGCGGCCTCCGCCCGGAACTCGGCCGGCCGCTCGCTCCTGATCGCGGTGGGCACCACCTCGCGCGAGACCATGTCGGCGAACCAGTCGAACCGCTCCCCCGCGGGCAGTTCCTCCGACGAAGCCGTGGACCACATGCCGTCCCCCTCCTGAGTCGATCTTCCAACGGCTCAGGATGGGGCGGCACATGGTCCAAGGGAGAACGGTTTGCGCGGCGTGTTGCGCCGGTGTGCGGTCGGCCGTTCAGGTCGACGACATGGTTTTCTGGAGCCAGTCGAAGACGACCTCGCAGTGGAGTTGCGGGGCCATCGGGGAGCAGTGGAGCTGGGCTCCCTCCGCCGCCGTCAGCTTGACGTAGTCCTTCGGGGAGGTGAGGGCGTCGTACATCTGGCGGGCCTGGCCCGGGTAGAACTGCTCGCCCTCGTAGTCCAGGACCAGGGTGGGTGCCTTGATGCGGCCGACCACCTCGGTGATCGACAGGGCCTGGATGCGGGTGGCGGGGGTGTAGAAGTCGGTGAACAGCTTGCCCTGGCGGGCTTCCAGCATGGCCGGGATGGAGAAGGGCTCGAAGCGCTTCTTCATCACGGCGGCCACCTCCGGGGGCAGTTCGGGAACGACCTCCTTGTTCCAGATGTCGTTCGTCTCCTGCTTGTCGGGGGTGAGGATCTTGCGGATCTCGGGCGGGAAGCCGAGCCACGGTTCCACGCAGCCGGGCATGGCGACGAGCGCCGCGATCCGGCTCTCGAAGGCGGCGGCGCGCGGGGCGAGGTCGCCGGCCATGCTCAGGCCGGTGAGGGCGATCCGGCCGGGGTCCACGTCGGGGCGGGCGGTCAGCCAGTCGACGAGGGGGGTGACGACCTTCTCCCAGGTGGGGCTGAAGACCACCTGGTCCACGAAGAGCAACTGGCCCTGACCGGGGCCGTCGTAGACGAGGGCGTTCCAGCCGCGGTCGAGGGCCGCGGAGACGCCATAGGTCCACATATCGACATTCTGGCCGTCGCTGCCGTTGGTCAGGATCACCGTCGGGCGGCGGGTGTTGGAGGTGTCCGGCCGGAAGAACCAGACGGGCAGCGGGGTCGTCCCGTACGGCACCTGGGCCTTCACCGGAGCGGGCTCGCACAGATCGCAGAACGCGTCCCACGCGTCGCGGCCAGCGCGGTACAGCTTCTCCTCCGCGCCGGGGTCCTCGGAGCCGAGGACGAAGAACAGGGCCTGGCCGTAGTACTGCGCGGCACGCAGCGCCCTGAACCGCTTCGTCTGCCCGTCGGCGGGGGCTCCGGGCGGGGGCTTGAGGAGCTGGTCGCCGAGCTTGCGGAAGGTGTCCACGTACGACTGCGCGCTCAGGCCCGCCTGGTTGATCGTATTGACGGCGGTGAGGACCTCACCGACCTCGGCGGAGCCGGCCCCGGAGGCGCCGAGCGCGAGCAGGCCGTTGAAGTTGTAGCCCGGGTCCTTGAACAGCGTCATCACGCCGGGGGTGAGGCCGCCGGCGGCCGGGCTGGGGGTGACGGAGCCGGTGGTGGCGGCCGCCGGTGAGCCGTTCGCGCCGCTGCGGGCGCATCCCGTCATGACCGCGGCGCCGGCTCCGGCGAGGAGGAGGGCGCGACGGGAGGGGCCGGTGTGCCGATCGCCTGATATGTGCGTCATAGCTTCGGAACGTAGCCCCGGGCAGGCGGGAGGACATCCCGGCCGACCGCGCGCCGGCCCTCCTCCCGGGCCCGGTGCCGCGGCGCGCGGACCCCCGAGTGACCAGGTCATGGGCCCGCGGGCCGGCCGTACGGGACCACGCGCGCGGTCCCGGGGCGCGTTGGGCCGTTCGGATGGAGGGCGCCCGCCGCCGGGCCAGGGGGCGGCCGGGAAATCGGAGGCGCCGCCGCCCCCGCGTCCCCTACCCTCGGCCGCACTGACCCGTCGAGTATCAGCAAGGACTCTGTGAATCACTCCGATCTCCTCGCCAAGGCCCCCTCGCTCGCGGCCGGCATGGCCGCCGCCGCTCACAGCCCGGACTCCCAGCTGGCCCAGACCCGCCACCGTGCCGGGCTCGTCGCGGGCTGGCGCATCGCACCCGGCTCGACCGTCCTCGAACTGGGCTGCGGCCAGGGCGATATGACCGCCGTACTCGCCGAGGCGGTGGGGCCCGAGGGGCGCGTGGTGGCCGTAGACGTCGCCGAGCCCTCGTACGGGACGCCGGTCACGCTCGGGGAATCGGCGGCCCGGCTCGCGGCGGGCCCCCTCGGGTCACGCATCGACTTCCGCTTCGGCACCGACGTCCTCGACCCGTCGGTCGACTTCCCCGAAGGCGCCTTCGACCACGTGGTGCTCGCGCACTGCTCCTGGTACTTCGCCTCGCTCGGACAACTGCGCGACACGCTGGCCCGGATACGGCCGTGGGCGCGGCGGCTGTGGTTCACCGAGTGGGACCTGACGCCTGCCTCCGACCACCAGGTGGCGCACCTGCTGGCCGTGCTGATCCAGGGGCAGTTCGAGGCCGCGGGATCGCACGGCGAGGGCAATATCCGCACGCCCTTCTCCCGTGAGTACCTGCTGCGGCTCCTGCCGGAGACCGGCTGGACGGCCGACGGCAGCGCACCGGTGGATACCGGAGAACTCCAGGACGGCGACTGGGAGATCGCCGCCTGCCTCGACCTGGTGGGCAGCGAGGAACGTCTGGCCGCGCTGCCCGAGCCGGTGCGGCAGCTGGTCCTGAGCCAGGCCGACGTCCTCCGGGCCCTCGCCCGGCCGCGCGGCAACCGCGCACTCGCGGCGTACTCGATCACCGCGCACTGACACACGGCCCCTACGGCGCCGCGCGCGGGGTCAAGGGGGTGCCGCAGCCGGTGCAGAAGCGGGCGTCCGCCTCGATCGCGTGGCGGTGGCAGCGGCCGCACACCAGGTGCAGCGCGCACGGTTCCGGTGCCTCCGCCGGGGTGGAGCGGCCGATGCTCATGCCCCGGCGGCGGCGGTGCACCGTCAGGACGAGGAGCCCGTCGGGGCCGGCCAGCACGGCGCGGGAGGTGCCGCGCGGCAGCAGGCCCAGGAAGCCGGGCGTCAGGGGGACCTGGGTGCCGTCCAGGGTGAGGGTGCCGCCGCCCGCGACGACGACCAGCATCACGTCGACCTCGTCCTCGGTGTACGCCGCCCCGCCGGTCCCCGGCAGGTGGCGCACCAGGTTCGCGTCGAGCTGCCGGTCGACACCCTCGGGCCGCCACAGCGCGCCGCCGCGCCCCTGCTCCACCGCCGCGACCAGATCCGCGACCCTCGCGAATTCCGCCTCCCGCACAGCCTCCATCGACGTACCTTTCGTGCCCGTGCCGTTCCCCACCCCAGCATGATCGCCCACGCGGGCGCCTGCTCGGTGCGGGCCTGCACGGTCGCGCGGCCGTGCACGCCATCCAGGATGGACCGTTCCGCGCTCCTACGGGCGCGGCCCGGGGCCCTGGGGGCGGGTGGGGCCGGACGGGAAGGCGAGCCCGGTCGGGGTGTTGAGCCCGCTGGAGGGGAGCGTGGTCTGGCCGCCGCCGGCCTCGGGGACGCGTACCACCCGGTTGTTGAAACCGTCCGCGATGTAGAGCCCGCCGCAGCCGTCGAGCGCGAGGCCGAGCGGATTACTGAGGCCGGTGGTGGGCACCGTGGACTGGCCGCCGCCGCCCGCACCCACCCTGACCACGCGGTTGTTGCCGCTGTCCGCGATGTAGAGGTCCCCGGCGGCGTTCAGGGCCAGCCCGGTCGGCTGGGAGAGGCCGGTGGTGGGGACGGTGGACTGGCCGCCGCCGGCCGCCGCGATCCGGAGCACGCGGTCGTTGACGAAGTCCGACACGTAGAGGTTCCCGGCGGGGTCGAGGGCCAGCCCCCAGGGGTGCAGCAGACCGGTGGTGGGGACGGTCGTCTGCACGCCCGCGGCGGACACCTTCACCACGCGGTCGTTGAAACTGTCGGCGACGTACAGATCACCCGCCGGGTTGACGGCGAGCCCCAGCGGGCGGGACAGCCCCTCCGTGGGAACGGTCCGCTGGCCGGAACCGTCGCCGGGCAGGACGACCACCCGGTTGTTGCCGGTGTCGGAGAGGTACAGCCGGTTCGCGGAGTCCCATGCCATGCCGGTGGGCCGTACCAGGCCCTCGAAGGGCACGGTGGTCTGTCCGCCGCCGTCCGGGGCGAGGACGACCACGCGGTTGTTTCCGTAGTCGGAGACGTAGAGGGGCCCCCGGGCCCCGGGGTACCCGCCGCCGCTCGGCGCGGCGCCCGCCGCGCCCGCCGGGAGCGCGCACAGGACGGCGACGCCGACGGCCG
Organism: Streptomyces sp. NPDC047014; assembly: GCF_040644195.1. Classification (NCBI taxonomy): domain Bacteria; kingdom Bacillati; phylum Actinomycetota; class Actinomycetes; order Kitasatosporales; family Streptomycetaceae; genus Streptomyces; species Streptomyces sp. NPDC047014. The sequence goes on from NZ_JBEYVX010000033.1 coordinate 38,372, forward strand.
CGGCCAGGCGGCGGGCCCAGCCGTGCCGCCGGGCGCGGGGTGCGGACTCCCGTGTGCTTCGCCTTCCGGCCGTCCTTCGTTCCACGACGCACCCCACCGGTTCCCGTGGCCGGCCCGATGCCGTGCCCCCGGCGACCCTAGGGAGCGCCCCCGGGCGGCGGGGACACCACGCCGCCCGCCGGCCCGCGGGCCACTCCAATGCCCCAGCGGTGACCGGTTCGTCAGAACCCGGCGCGGAGGGCCGGGGGCCGCCGCAGGCGCCGGTGTTCGAGCACGGTGGCGAGGGCGTACGCGCCACCGCCCGCCAGGGCCAGAACCCAGAAGGGGCCGGGGACGTCGAGCGCGAGGGCCGCGGCGGAGGTCAGGGCGAGCCAGACGCCGAGGCCGTAGTGCAGCAGGTTGCGGCGTACGGCGCCCTCGGCGAGGTAGAGCAGGCCGACGATGAGGCCGGATCCGGTGGGCCACAGGACGGCCTGGAGCTCCGGGGCGTCGAGCGCGGAGGTCAGGCCGGTGATGGCGAGGGCGAGCGCGGTGAAGGCCACGACCCAGGCCGTACCGAGGAGCTTGCCGGAGAGCACGTCCGGCGCGGCCGCCCCGCGCTGGGCCCGCAGCGCGGCGGCGGTGGCCTGGGCGATGCCGGTCAGCAGGCCGGTGCCGAGCAGCGTCATCGGCAGCCAGCCGGGCAGTTCCAGCAGCGGCTGGTCGCCCTCGGACACCGCGGCCGAGCCATGGCCCAGGACGTAGGCGAGGCCGAAGCCGGTGTAGGCCGCGCGGTTGTCGACCTCGCCCGGCGGGTGGCCCGCGGGCGCCTCGGGCCCGTCGGCCGGGCGGGCCGCGGTGGGGGCTGCGGTACTGGTCACGGTGCACATCTCCAGAGGGCTGGGGAACGGATGTGCGTGCAGCCTCGGGCCGTCCGGTGTCCACCCGCCAGGCCCACCGGGGCCCGGTCACTGTCCACTGCTGCCCGGGGCCGTCCACGTCGTCGGCGCGGACGGACGGCGGCTCACCGGCCCCCGAGCGTCCCCGCGTGGTCGGGCACGAGCGTCTGGAGGTCCCGCGGCGGCCGCTCGTACCCGGTCGACGGCGGGCGGGCCGGCAGGACGAGCGGGGGCAGGGCCACGTCCTCGTAGGGGATCGTGGACAGCAGGTGGGCGATCATATTGATCCGGGCGCTGCGTTTGTCGTCGCTCTCGACGACATACCAGGGCGCGTCCGCCGTGTCGGTGTGCACCAGCATCTCGTCCTTGGCCCGGGAGTACGCCTCCCAGCGCGTCAGCGATTCCAGGTCCATCGGGGAGAGCTTCCAGCGCCGCAGGGGGTCCTGCGCGCGGCGGCGGAACCGCTCCTCCTGGACGGCGTCGCTGACGGAGAACCAGTACTTGCGCAGCAGGATCCCGTCCTCCACCAGCATCCGCTCGAAGACCGGGCACTGCCGCAGGAAGAGCTGGTGCTCGGCGGGGGTGCAGAAGCCCATCACCTGCTCGACGCCCGCCCGGTTGTACCAGCTGCGGTCGAGCAGGACGATCTCGCCCGCGGCGGGCAGATGTGCCACGTACCGCTGGAAGTACCACTGCGTGCGTTCGCGCTCGGTCGGTTTCGGGAGGGCCGCGATACGGGCCACGCGCGGGTTGAGGTGTTCCGCGACCCGTTTGATCGTGCCTCCCTTGCCCGCCGCGTCGCGCCCCTCGAAGACCACGACCAGCCGGGCGCCCTCCGCGCGCACCCATTCCTGGAGCTTGATCAGCTCCGTCTGGAGCCTCAGCAGCTCCTCCTCGTAGACCGCCTTGCCCAGTCTCATGTGCTGTTCTCCTCCCCGCCGTCGCCGGCCGTCCGGGGGCCCAGTCATTCACGCCGGGCATCCGCGCGCAACGACGCCCGCGGGGCCCCGGCGTGTCGATACGCTGGCCGCAGCCGGGAACGGTCCGGCGATCGGAGGGAAAGTGCGTGGGTGTGGGGGATCCGTTGACGCGGGTGCCGCGGATGCGGCTGGACGAGCTGCTGGACGAGCTCCAGGTGCGCATCGACGAGGTGCGCGGCACACGCGACCGGGTGCACAGCCTGCTGGAGGCCGTCGTATCGGTGGGGCGGGAGCTGGATCTCGCCCAGGTGCTGCGGCGGATCGTGGAGGCGGCCGCGCTGCTGGTGGACGCGGAGTACGGGGCGCTGGGCGTGATCGGCCCGGACGGGCGCAGGCTGGCGCAGTTCCTCACGGTGGGGCTGACGGACGCGGAGATCGCCGACATCGGGCCGCTTCCGGCGGGCCTCGGGCTGCTGGGTGAGGTGATCCACCATCCGGAGCCGCTGCGGCTGACCGATCTCGGCGCGCATTCCTCCTCGTACGGGTTTCCGGCGCACCACCCGCCCATGCGGACCTTTCTCGGGGTGCCGATCCGGGTCCGTGACGAGGTGTTCGGGAACCTCTACCTGACCGACAAGCGGGGCGGGGTGGACTTCGACACCGAGGACGAGACGGTGATCACCACGCTGTCCGTGGCGGCGGGCGTGGCCATCGACAACGCGCGGCTGTACGAGGGCTCCCAGCGGCAGCAGTTGTGGCTGCGGGCGAACGCGGAGATCACCGAGAGCCTGCTGTCGGGGAGTTCGCGTCCGGCGGTGCTGGAGCTCATCGCGCGCCGGGCGCAGGAGATCACGGGGGCGCGGCTGGCGCATCTCGCGGTTCCGGTGGACGGGGTCGACGGGCTGGTGGTGGAGTTCGCGGCCGGGGGCGAGGGGGACGGCCGGCAGGGGCTGGTGGTTCCCGCCGAGGGGACGCTCTCGGGGGCCGCGCACCGCTCGGGCAAGCCGGTCACCGCGATGCGGGCCTGGGAGGACGGGCGTTTTCCGGCCGAGGCGCAGGTGCGCGGGCGGGACGGGCTCGGTCCGGCCGTGGCGGTCCCGCTGGGGACGGCGGGCGGGGAGGGCCGGGGTGTGCTGCTGCTGTCGCGGTCGGCGGGTGATCCGGCGTTCGGCGAGGGCGAGTTGGAGCCGCTGGTCGCCTTCGCGGGGCAGGCGGCGATCGCGCTGGAGCTGGCGGAGCGGCGGCGGGACGCGGAGCAGATAGCGCTGCTGGAGGAGCGCGACCGGATCGCCCGGGACCTGCATGATCTGGCCATCCAGCGGCTGTTCGCCACCGGTATGACCTTGCAGAGCGCGGCGCGGCTCGTCGAGCACGAGGGGGCGGCCGAGCGGGTGGGCCGGGCGGTGGACGACCTGGACGAGACCATCAAGATCATCCGGTCGACGATCTTCGGGCTGCGGACGAAGGACCGCGAGAGCGGGCCGGGGCTGCGGGCGCGCGCCGCGCGGGCCGTGGGGGACGCGGCCGTGTCCCTGGGGCATCCCCCGCGGCTGAGCATGGAGGGCCTGCTCGACACGGACGTACCGCCGCTGATCGCGGACCACGTGGTGGCGGTCCTGGGTGAACTCCTCAGCAACGCGGCCCGGCACGCGGGGGCGACGCGGGTGGGGGTGACCCTGAAAGCGGGCGGCGGGGAGATCGTCCTGACGGTGTCGGACGACGGTTCGGGCATCCCCGCCCAGGGCCGCCGCAGCGGCCTGCGCAACCTGGACGAACGGGCGCGCGGCGTCGGCGGAACCTTCGCGGTGGAGCACCCGGACGAGGGCGGCAGCCGCCTGGTCTGGCGGGCCCCGCTCGCGGACGGCGCCTGAGGAGCGGGACCGGCCTCGGGATCCTGGGGCGGCCTCGGGGTCCCGGGGGCGGCCTCCGCAATCGGGCCGGCCTCCGGAACCGGGCCTTCCCGGTTCCGGAGGTCAGCCGTGCAGGGCGCGCAGGGGCCTGGCCGGTACGGATTCCAGCCGGAAGCCCGTGACCAGGTCCGGGTGGATCCGCAGCACGTGGCTGCTCGGGCGGCCCGCCCACGGGTGGAGCAGGTCCGCGTAGCGGGCGGCTTCCCCGGGGTCGGTCACCGGGCGCGCGTAGCCCGTCACAACGACGCTCCAGCCGAGGTGGGTCTCCGGGTCGATGGCATCGGCCTCGTACGCCACGACCACACCCGGCACCTCGGCGGGCGCGGCCAGCGAGGCGAGCGCCCCGCCCTCGCTGATCCGGACGACGATGTCCCCGCCGTGGACCAGGTGGTTGACGGGCCGTACGGCGGGCAGCGCGTGCTGGGTGAAGACGATCCGCCCCAGCGACACGGTGGCGAGGAGCCGCAGGCATTCGGCCCGGTCCAGCTCGCGCATGTGCCGCGCGGCCGCCGGCGCCTCCCTGCACGGGGGCCGGGCCGTACGGTGCTGGTCCATGGCCCTCCCTCCCGCACCGCCCGTGCGGCCCTCGGTCCCGTACGGCGCCGCCGTGCTCACGAGACGACGAACTTGAGGTCGCGGTCGGCGCCGAGCACCCGCATGGACTTGGTCACCAGCGGCGGTACGTCGCACAGCAGCAGCCGGGTGCCGGCCCGCCGGCAGCGGCGGTCGAAGCGGACCAGGAGCTCGATGCCCGCGCTGTCGCAGAAGGAGAGCCCGCCCAGGTCCAGGACCAGGTTCCGGCAGTCGGAGTCCGCGAGCTCCCGCAGCCGGGACTGCACCTGCCCGGATGTGAACAGGTCGAGCTCACCGGCCAGCGCGATGCGCACATCACGGTCGTCCCGCGCCACGGTCCTCAGGTCGATCAAGGCGGTCGTCATACGTCCTCCGCGCTGCGTGCGGCTCCGTCGGGCCGCGCTGTTCCCCGTGCGGGAACAGTCCATCCGGTGCGGCCCGCCCCGGGCAGGGCCCGGCGGTCCTTCCGGGAGGGCCGAAGGTCCCTTCTCCCGCCGGGCGGCCGATATCCGGCGGCCGGATCCAGTGGGTGACGAGGGGCCGATAGGCCCTGGTCATCGGTCCCTTCGGGCGGGCAGGATGCCGTTGTCCGTATGCCGAACACGGACCCAGTGAAGGAGTTTCGCCATGACCGGCAGCAGCGGCCCCGTCCCGGGGACGGAGCCCATCCGCGTGTTCCTCCTCGACGACCACGAGGTGGTGCGCCGCGGCGTGCACGACCTGCTGGACGCCGAACCGGACCTGACCGTGGTCGGCGAGGCGGGCACGGCGGAGCAGGCCCTCGTCCGTATCCCGGCGCTGCGCCCCCGCGTCGCGATCCTGGACGTACGGCTCCAGGACGGCGACGGGGTGAGCGTCTGCCGCGAACTGCGCTCGCGGATGCCGGAGTTGGCCTGCCTGATGCTCACGTCCTTCGACGACGAGGAGGCGCTGCTGGACGCCGTGATGGCGGGCGCCTCCGGATACGTACTCAAGCAGATCACCGGCACCGACCTGGTGACGGCGGTCCGCACGGTGGCCTCAGGGCAGTCGATGCTGGATCCCGGTGCCACCGCGCGGCTGATGGCGCGCATGCGCGGCGACGTACCCAAGGAGGAGAGCGCTCCCGGGCTGCCGGGCTTCACCGACCGGGAGAAGGAGATCCTGCTCATGGTCAGCGAGGGGCTGACCAACCGGGAGATCGGCCAGCGGCTGTACCTCGCGGAGAAGACCGTGAAGAACATCATCTCCCGGCTGTTCATCAAGCTCGGCGTGGAGCGGCGCGTCCAGGCGGCGGTCATCGCCAGCCACGCGCTGACGCCGCCCGGCCGCCAGCCGGGGCAGGGCCCGGCCCCGGAGTAGGCGCCGCCGCCTCAGTGGTGGGGTACGACCGCGACGGGGCAGGCCGCGTGGTGCAGCACCGCGTGCGCGACCGCCCCCGTACGCGCCCCCAGCGCCGAGGTCCGGATCCGCCGGCCGACGACGAGCAGCCGGGCGTCCGGGGCGGCGGTGAGCAGCGCGTGCCCGGCGCTGCCCTGCTCCACATGCGCGACGACCTCCACCTCGGGGTACTTCGACCGCCACGGCTCCAGGGCCTGGTCCAGCGCGGCCCGTTCGTACGGTTCGAGCCCGCCCATCTGGTCGGCTGTCCACATCGAGCCGGGGCTGTAGCCGTACACCGGGGGCAGGCTCCAGGCCCGCACCGCGCGCAGCGGGGCCCTGCGGGAGGCCGCCGCCTCGAAGGCGAAGCGCAGGACGTCGGCGGATTCCTCCACCCCGCCCTGCTGGCCGACGACCACCTCTCCCCCGCCGCCGTCGGCGCTCCCGCCCTTCGGCGCGCGTACGGAGACCACCGGGCAGGCGGCGGAGGCGATCAGCTGCTGCCCGGAGGAGCCCAGGAGGAAGCCGGCGAGGGCGCCGTGCCCCCGCGTGCCGAGGACCAGGGCCTCGGCGCCCTCCGCCGCGTGCAGCAGGGCAGGTACGGGCAGGTCCGGGGCCACCTCGGTGGAGAGCGCGAGCCCCGGGTGGCGGCGGGTCAGCTCGGCTTCGGCCGCGTCCAGGATCTCCTGGGCGCGGCGGGCCTCGGTGGCGCGGTCCTGGACGACCGGGACGGCGAGCGGCTGCCACAGCCAGGCGTGGACCAGGCGCACGTGCAGCTCGCGGCGCAGGGCTTCGCGGGCCGCCCAATGGGCGGCGGCCAGGCTCTCGGGGGAACCGTCCACCCCGACGACGAGGGTGCGCTTCACGGGTCTGTCCTCCGTACTGATGCGCGAGGCATCGGGGTGGGCCACGCCTGACCGGCAGTTCGTGATCGGCGGCGCCGGCCGGGGGAAGGGCCGGGCGCCACCGGGATTCACCTTCCCCGGCCCGGCCGGGCGCCCGAAAGGGCCGAGGGTCCCTCCCCGGGGGACCCTCCTCCCCTGCCGCTCCCCGGCGGCAGGGTCCAGGGTGTCGGCATCGGCCCTTTCGACATCCGGTGGCGTGGCCCGCCTGAGGCGCAGTCGGTCGAACGGGGCGGGGCTCACTCGTCCTTGAGCAGGGCGCAGACGAACTTCTCCTCCACCGTGCGCAGCCGGGCCAGCAGGGCGGGCTTGATGGCCTTGTTGGTCTGGGTGTTCAGGGAGAAGGTCAGCGAGCGGGTGCCGTCAGGGGTGGTCGCGGCGAGCTGGGTGTAGCCGGGGAAGTTCCCGGTGTGGCCGTAGACCACCCCGCAGCGGGTCGTGTACTGGAAGATGGCCAGCCCGGCCGCGTTGGTGCCGGGCCCGGCGGGCTCCGAGGAGTCGCCGGGGCGGAAGGTCAGCTGCTGCTGGCGGGTGGCCTCGGACAGCAGCGCGGGGCCGCCGTAGCCGCGGATGAACGCGCCCAGCTCCCGGGGGGTGGAGACGATGCCTCCGGAGGCCCAGACGCCGGAGGCGCCGACGGCCTCGCTGATGTCCTCGGGCGCGGCGGGCGGGGTGACGTCGTAGCCGTGCAGGTAGGGCCGGGGCAGCCGGTAGCCGAGGGGCAGGCTGGTGCGGCGCAGGCCGAGCGGGCGGTAGACGAGCTCGCGGAGCAGGTCCTCGTAGCGCTTGCCGGTGACGGCCTCGGCCATGAGCGCGACGGCGATGTTGTCCGAGTTGGAGTACTCGTACAGGGATCCGGGGGCGAACCGCAGCGGTTCGTCGGCGACGAAGTCGAGGAGCCGGCGGGGGTCGAAGACGTGGCGCGGGTCGGCGTTGAGGATCTCCAGGAACTCGGGGTCGGCCGAGTAGTCGGGGAGGCCGCTGGTGTGCTGGAGGAGCTGGCGGAGGGTCACCGCGTGCCAGGCGCTCGGCTGTGCGGGCAGGCGTCCACCGATGGTGTCGTCGAGGGAGAGGCGGCCCTGGTCGACGAGCCGGAGGGCGACGGCGCCGCTGAACGCCTTGGCGATGCTGGCGATGCGCATGTGGTCGTCGGGGTGCGGGGGGCGGCCGGTCTCGATGTCGCCGACTCCGGCCGTGTAGACCTCCGTACGGTCTCCCCGGGTGAGCATGGCGATCACGCCGGGCGGGCCGTCCTCCTGGGCGACGAGCCCGTCCAGCTGGTGCTGGAGCTTCCTGTCGTGCCGCGGGTGGCCGCCGCCGGACGGGCCGGGGTCGGCGGCCTGCGCGGGCTGGATCAGCCCGCCGAGCGCGGCGGCGGCCAGGACGGCGGCGGACAGGACGGTACGGAGGCGGCGTCCGCGGGCGCGGGTCAGCACGTGCGTGTCTCCTGGGGTGCGGGGGGGGTGCGGGAGCTGTGGCCGGCATGTGGGGCCGTGTCCGGCGGAGCCGGTGACGGCGCCCGGCCGGTACAGCGGCCCCCCTGCCTAGCAGCCCGTACGCCGCGCCCGGTCCGCGGCGCGCGCTACGTCCGCCGGATGTCCTCCGGTCAGCTCCGGCGGGCGCGGCGGGCGGCGCGGTCGCGGTAGTGGCAGAAGGCGGCCGCCGGATCGGTCCAGTACCGCCACGGGAGGGCGTCCACACAGCCGTCGACGAGCCGGGACTGCGGGAGCAGCCCGGCCCGGCGGGCGGCGCGGGCGGTGCTCCCGCCGGGGGTCTCGCCGGTGGTCCGGCGGTAGAAGACGAGTGCCACGGTGATGGTGAGAGCGATGACGACGAGGCGTGCGACGTCCACGGTGGGAGCCCCCGGTGAGGATGATCGAAAACAGACGGCGCTGGAGTGTGCCCCCGGATCCGCCGCACCGCACGTACGTTTCCGCTGGTGGGCGGGCGGGTTGCCGCCCGCCACCAGCGGAACCGCGGACCGGCTCGCGCTGCTCCTCCCGCGCGGGCCTACCAGACGACGGGGAGATGGGTGGGGCGCGTGAAGAGGAATTCCCGGGGTTCCCACGGCACGTCCTGGTGCTTGACCGCCAGGGTGAGGCGCGGCAGGCGCTGCCAGAGGGTCCGGAGCGCTGTCCGCAGGTGCATGCGGGCGATGTTGACGCCGAGGCAGTAGTGGGGCCCTGAGCCGAAGGTGACCTGGGGGTCCTCGGCAGCGGCACGGCCGGTCCGGAACTTGTGCGGGGCCTTGAAGCGCGCGGGGTCGTTGGAGGCGGCGACGAAGGGGGTGATGACGTGGTCGCCCCGGCGGATGGTCGTACCGGAGAGGGTGACGTCCTCGGTGGCGACACGGGGCAGGGAGGAGTTGGAGTTGTGGTGGAAGCGCAGCAGCTCCCACACCGCCTCGTCCCAGGGCTCGTCGCTGTCCCCGCTGTCCTGGAGGCGGTGCAGGATGTCCGGGTGGCGGGTGAGGGTGTAGACCCCGGTCGTCGTGGGGCCCATGACCGGTTCGGCCGAGGTCAGGAAGAGGTACATCACCGTCCCGCGCAGCTCGTCGGCGCTGATGGTCCCCGCCTCGTGCGCGCGGGTGAGCGCGGCGACGGGGCCGCTTCCGGGCGGGGTGGCCAGGACCTCGTCGGCGAATTCCAGGAGGTGTGCGGTGGAGGAGCCCACGAGGACGGACGGGGCGACGGTGTCCATCTGTACGCGCAGGTCCCCCACGATCCGCGCGCGCTGCTCGGCCGGGACCCGCATGAGCTCGCATGCCATGTGGAGGGCGAGCGGCCGGCTGTAGGCGGCCACCAGGTCAGCGGGGTTGGGGCCTTGCGCGAGGGCGTCGATGAGCCGGTGCGCGTGCGCGGCCACCGCGGGCTGGAGCGCGCCGGCGGCGGCGGGCGAGAAGTGGGGCTGGAGGATGCGCCGCACCCGGGAATGGTCCGGCGGGTCCAGGTTGAAGATGCCGCCGGGTACGGCGTTGAAGTCGTCCCGGGGCAGTGCCACGGTGTTCCCGCGGGTCAGATCGCGGGAGAAGCGGCGGTCGGTGGCGATGGCGGTGATGTCGGCATGCCGGGTGACGAGCCAGGTGACCTGGCCGGACGCCGTACGGATCCGGGCCAGGTGGTGCTCGCGGCGCAGGGTGTCGAACAGGGGCGAGGGGGCTCCGTGCTCACCGGACGGAAGGGGGTAGTCCACCGTCGGAGGTGTGGGGTCGTTCATCGTGGCTCTCCGGAAGGAGGGTGAGTTGCGCGTAGGTCTGGCCGGCTCCTGGTCTCAGGGCGGGTACGGCCCCGGTGGCCAGGTAGTCGAAGAGCGGGAAACGGCGGTGGTACGCGAAGACGGCCCGGCGGTGACCCAGGAGTGCCGCCGCGTCGAGGACGAACGGCATTTCCGCCAGGACGTAGTCCACGTTCGCGTCGATGTGCGCCCGAGGGGGCGGATCCCCTGTGGGCGAGGCCAGCACCTGCGCGATGGTGGAGCGGGCCAATTCCCTGACGTTCGTGTGCGTGTCGTAGGCGTCCCGCATCAGGGCCCGCAGTTCCTGATAGCGCGGGGCCGCGTAGAGCCGGGTCCATACGATGACGTCGCGCGCCGCATGGGGATATCCGGCGTCCCTTATGGCGCGTTGGGCGGCACGACGCTGGTAATGCACCTGGGTCATGACTTTGTCCACGGCCCGATGAGGGGTCACCCCGGAGCAGATGAATCGGCTGGCGGCCTCGGGGCCGGCGAGCAGGACGTATACCCGGTCGAATCTGGGGAGGGACCACCGCATGAGCCGGCGGATGGTGGCGGCGGAGTAGAAGGAATTGAACGGGGAAATGCCCCAGGCCAATGCCTCGCCCCGCTCGATGCTGGAACCTTCGGCTGTTTCCAGCATGATCCCGCACATGTCAGGAAGCCTCGATCACCAGGGCATGCGGCCGGGAGAGGTAGTTGGCCCAGTACGCGCTGCCTCTCTCGGCCACACCTTGGTCGGTGACCTGCATGCGGTGCCAGGTGACCGAGGTGAAGCCCGCCTCCCGCAGGGCCTCTTCGTAGGTTCTCCGCGACCACCAGACGGCGTCCACCCGCACGGGCTCGATGCCGGATCCTTCGGGGAACCAGGCATCGAGCCGGACGGGGCTTCCCTCTCCTCGGGGTGCGGTTCCGGTGAGGGTGAACCCGTACCCGGCGTAGTGGTCGGGGTGTTCGCCGGCGTCGGCGTAGTCCGGATTGAGCACGGGCGCGATGAACCGCCCTCCGGGCCGGAGATCGGCCCGTGCGGTGCGGCACATGGCCACCAGGTCCTCCCTGCTGGTGGCGTAGCACAGGACGTACACCGCCAGGACCAGGTCGATGTTGCCGGCGAGGTCGGCGAACTCCGGGTCACAGGCGCAGGGCTGCGTGAGGTCGCGCTCCAGGTAGACGATTCCCAGCGGCGCCTCTTTTTCGATCTCCCGCGCCCGCCCCAGCATTCCGGCGGAGATATCCGCGCCGATGACCGTCCGGGCACCCCAGCGGACGAGGTGACGGCTGTACATGCCGGTTCCGCACCCCAGGTCCAGCACGCTTTTCCCCGCCAGATCGCCGCAGTGGCGGCGAATGGAGGGGTACTCGATGTGCGGCCGCACGGGGAGATCATTTGCGGACGCCTCATAGGCATCCGCGGCTGTGTCGAACTGACTTCCAGACTGGCTGCTGTCCATGCGGATGATGATTGGGGACGGGCAGAAGTTTTTCCAGGGACGGGGAAGTCCGGGTGGAGGCACAGTGTGCGCGCCGGTGGTACAGAACATCGGCCGGTAGCGAAAAACACGAACATCCTTTTCCCCGTGGGAAAAACTAACGCGTGGGGCGCATTGACGCGCCGGGCGCCCGGCGCGGCTCCTCCACCCGGACACGGTCCATCACGAGCAGACCGCAGGGCGGGGCGGGACGGTGCGCCGTAGGATCTTCCGGTCCCGCCCCGCAAGGAGTCTCGTTCGTGACCGCTTTCCTTCCTCCGCCCCGTCCCGGCACCGGCCTGCTGCCCGTGCGGGAGTTCAGCCGCCTCGAAGACGGGGAGCGGCTGCACGGTCTGCTGTGGCGGGCCGGTGAAGGCTGGCGGATGATCAGCAGCGCCGTGCTGGGCGGGGGCATCGGAGAACGCCGGTGGGTCCTCAACGCCCAGGTCTCCCACGGCTACCGGCGCACCGACCCGGACCGGCACCTCGCCGAGCTGGCCCGCGACGCCGGCGCCGACGGGGAAGGGGTCGGGCTGATGACCGCCGCCGATGTGCGGGCGTACGGATACGCCTGCGACGGCGGTGTCGAGGCCACCGCCACCGCCGGGCTCGGCGTACGCGGGTGGGCCGCGGCCCCGGCGGAGGACCCCGCGGTGGTGGTGCCCGGCACGGTCAACATCGTGGTGGCGCTCCCGGTGGCCCTGACCGACGCGGCCCTGGTCAACGCCGTGGCCACCGCCACCGAAGCCAAGGTCCAGGCCCTGCTCGACGCCGGCTACGACTGCTCCGGCACCCCCACCGACGCCGTATGCGTCGCCGCACGCGTCCCCCGCCCCGAGGACGAAGCCCACGCCTTCGCCGGCCCCCGCTCCCTGTGGGGCTCCCGCCTGGCCCGCGCCGTCCACGGCGCGGTACGCGAGGCCGCCCGCCCCTGACGCGGGCCGGACCTGCCACGCCGGGAACTCCCCGGCCGGGGTGGGCCCGTAGAGGCAGCGGCGGCCGGGTACCTACCGGCTGCGCAGGGCGTCGACGGCGATGCGGGCCGTGGTGCCGATGACGGCATCGACGGCGGGAAGGGTGGCCGCGGGGTTGGCGGCGCGGGTGAAGACGGCGATGGCGTAGCGGCCGCCGTCGGGGTATTCGATCACGCCGACCTCGTTGCGGAGGGTGGGCAGGGTGCCGGTCTTTCCGGCGACGTGTACGTCGTCGAAGGGGAAGCCGGAGGCCATGCGGTGGGGCCAGACCTGCAGGCCGAGGAGGCGGCGGATCGCGGCGCCGTGTTCGGGTGCGCAGGCTTCGTCGCGCCAGATCGCGGTCAGGAGCCGGGTCATGTCGCGGGGGGTGCTGTGGTTGGTGCGGGTGGGGTCCAGTGCGCGCAGCCGGGTGATCACGTGCGGGTCGGTCAGGGCCTGGGTGCCGGCCGGGCCGGCGTCCTCCCGGAGGGTGGCGAGAGTCTGGGCGAAGGTGTGCGGGGCGTGGGTGGCGGTGAGGCCGAGGCGCCGGGTGGTGTCGTTGACGGCGTCGAGGCCGACACGTTCCAGGAGGAGTTCGGCGGCGGCGTTGTCGCTGACGGCCGTCATGAGGTAGGCGGCATCGCGCAGGGAGATGCGGACGGTGTCGAGCATCGCGGCCAGCCCGGTGGGGCCGGTAGCGCGTCCGGCGGGCGGGCAGTCGAGTGGTTCGGTCAGGTCCAGGGCACCTTGTTCGGCCTGCTGGTGGAGGGCGAGGAGCAGGCAGAGCTTGTGGACGCTGGCGGTGACTACCGGGTGGTCGGCGCCGGAGTCGATCTCGGCGCCGGAGTCGATGTCGACGGCGTGGAGCCAGCCGGTCGCTCCGGCCTCGGTGAAGGCGGTGCGGATGCGCGCGAGGGGGTTCACAGCCAGTACTCCGATGCCGGACGCAGGTGCAGGGGGCTCGGGGGCAAGTCGGCGGAGACCCCGGGGGTGTCGCGCAGGACGTCGAGGACGGTGTCGGCGAAGGCGGTGACGGCGGCGCCGGCGCGGTCCTGGGGCCAGGCGGTGGAGAAGCGGATGGCGAGCGGTGCTCCCGTGAGCGGCCGCCAGACGATGTCCGGTCCGCTGCCCCCGGCCGGGTACGGGAGGTCGGGTGGGGCGAAGGCCACGGCGCGGACCGAGTGGAGCAGGCCGCGGACGAAGCGGTCGCCCTGGCCGTGGCGGACGGTGGCGGGCGTGTAGCCGCCGCGCGCGCAGGTGGTGAGGAGTTCGTCGTAGAGGGCGGGGGCGTCCTTGCGGGGGAAGAGGACCAGGTCATGGCCGGTGAGGGCGGACAGCGGCACGTCGGCGCGTGCGGCCAGGGGTGAGTCCGGCGGCAGGAGCACGCCGAGCTCGCGGCGCAGTACGGGGCCCAGCGCGAGCCCTGTGGTGTCGCAGGGGTGGTGGACGAGCCCGGCGTCGAGCTCGTGCGCCGCGATACGGGCGAGCTGTTCGGCGGTGGACAGCTCGTGGAGCTCGATCTCCAGGCCGGGCTGCCGGTGGTGCAGGCCGGCGAGGATCGCGGCGACGGGCTCGGCGGCGGTGCCGGAGGGGAGCGCGGCGCGCAGCAGCCCGGTGCGGCCGTCCCGGATGCGGCGGGCGGCGGCCAGGAAGGTGTCGGTGCCGGCGAGCAGGGCGCGTGCCTGGTCCAGCAGGAGGGCGCCGCCGGGGGTGAGGGTGACGCTGCGGCTGGTGCGTTCGAAGAGCCGGACGCCGAGCTCCTTCTCCAGGCGCTGGACGCGCTGGGAGAGGGGCGGCTGGGCCATGCCCAGCCGGGCGGCGGCCCGGCCGAAATGTCTCTCCTCTGCAACAGCGACGAAGCACCGCACATGTCCGAAAAGGTCCATGAACAGCGACGATATCAAATGTGCATCGTTCGGATTTTGATTCCGATATTGGACACGGTGGTGGGCCGGATGCTGATCTCGGGGTCTGTCCACGCTCTCGCCGCACCAGTGAAGGAGCCCCCGATGCCCGAATCGGAACACCCCGTCCCTGCTCTCCGCCCGCGTCCACGCCTTCCGCGTACGGCCGTTGCGGTGGCCGCCGCCGCTGCCGTGGTCGCGACGGCCGGCGCGTACGCCACCCGGTGGGGGCCGTTCGGGCCGGACCGGCTTGCCGTGGATCCGGCCGCTGTGGCCGAGGCGAAGGCGTTCCTGGCGGACTGGGCCGGTGGCCGCGCCGAGAGCGCGGGAGCCCGTACCACCAGCCCCGATGAGGCCCGGACCGCGTTGCGGAACTTCACCGCCGGACTCGACATCGCCGAGCCGGATCTCACGGCGGGCGCGGCGAGCGCGGCCGAGGACGGCACCGTCACCCTCGCGTTCGCCACGAGGATGCCGGTCACCGGCCTGGGCACCTGGTCCTACGACTCGCGGATACCCGTGCGCCGCCAGGAGGACGGGGCCTGGAAGGTCGCCTGGGACCTGTCGCTGATCCACCCGAGACTGAGCGGCACCGAGAAGTTCCGCCTCCAGCGCGAGGACGCGGGAAGCTCCCCCGTCACCGACCGCTCCGGAAAGCCCCTGGCAGCAGACGCCAGCCCCTCCTTGAAGCCGGTGCTCGCCCAGATCGCGCAGCGCGCGGGAGCCGGTCCGCGCGGTGCGATCGAGCGGATCGATCGGGCGAGCGGAGAGGTGACCGGGACCGAGGCCCGCTTCGGCAAGGAAGGCGCCGCCGCCGGGCAGAGCATCCCCAGCACGCTCGACTCCCGCTGGCAGGCGGCCGCCGATCAGGCCCTGGCCGCGAAGGCCGGCGGGAAGGACGCCGCGCTCGTCGCCCTGCGCATCGACAACGGCGAGATCCTGGCCGTGGCGAACTCACCGGCCGCCGGTTTCAACCGCGCCCTGTCCGGCACCTACGCCCCCGGCTCCACCTGGAAGATCGTCACCACCGGCGCGCTGCTCCTGGGCGGAGCCGTGAAGCCGGGCGACATCGTGGACTGCCCCAAATACCTCACCGTCGGCAAGCAGTTCCACAATGTCGAGACCTCCGAGTTCCCCGGTGCGACGTTCACGAAGAACTTCACCGAGTCCTGCAACACCGGGTTCATCAGCCTGCGCGGCAAGGTCGGTGACGCCGAGCTGGGCGAGGTCGCCGGGAAGTACTTCGGCATCGGCCAGAAATGGGACGTGGGCCTTCCCACCTTCGACGGATCCGTACCCGCCCCGCGCGACCAGACCGAGAAGGCCGCCTCGATGATCGGCCAGGGCCGGGTCCTGGGCAACCCGCTGACCATGGCCTCCGTCGCCGCGACCGCTGTCTCCGGGACCTTCCACCAGCCCACCGTCACCCCCGACGCCGAGGACCGGACCACCACCACCGCACTGCCCGGCGAGGTCGTCACCCAGCTGCGCGCCCTGATGCGGGCCACGGTCACCGACGGCACCGCGCGCGGTCTGGCCGGCCTGCCCGGCGGCATCGGCGCGAAGACCGGCACCGCCGAGGTCAGTGAGAGCGCCCCGAACAACGGCTGGGTCGTCGCCACCCGCGGCAACGTCGCCGTGGCCGTTGTCGTCGAAGGCGGCATCACGGGCGGCTCGTCCGCGGTGCCGGTCGTACGCCACCTCCTGGAAGCCGTCCCGCAGGACCCGGCCTGAGGGGCACCGGGTTCCGGCCGCTGATCGCGGGATTCAGCCGTGCGGGCGGGCCTGCTCAGTGCGCGGGACAGGGCACGCCGGCGGTCGGGCCGCAGATGCCCTCGTCGCTGCCGTCGAGGCAGTCCGGCTTCCCGTCGCACACCAGGGAGGCGTCGATGCAGCTGCTGTCGCCGCACGCGACGAAGCCCTCCGGGCACGTAGGCTCATCCGGCGGGGCGAGGGGGCCGCAGGTGGCCGAGCCGATGACGAGGTCCGCGGAGCCGTCCAGTGCGCGTGCGTGCAGGGCGTTGACGGTCAGGGCGCCCTGGGCGGTCGACTGCTCGTTGAGCGTCAGTTCGAGCGTGGGCGCGGTGGCGGGGTACCGGATCACGGTGTTGGGGACCGGCTTCGCGGGCAGCTCGGTGGTCCCCACCGAAGCCCCGGTGAGCGTGGTGACGCCCTGCGTTCCCGAGTCCCGCTGGGCGCGGCAGGTGACGGACACCTGCTCGGCGGCGATGCGCCCGATCACCGCGTAGACACTGACGTCGTCGACGCTTGCCTCGGCGCGCTCCATGTCGCTGTCGGAGGAGACGGTGGCGGAGGCGGCCCCGGTGCCGATGCGGTTCGGCCCTCGCCCGATGCCGATTCCCGCGGTCGAGGCGCTGGGGCGGGTACTGGTCGCCAGCGGGGTCGGTTGCACCTGGAGAGCCGCCAGCCGGCCGCCGACACCGTAGGCGCGAAGGGTTTCAGGCACTGCGGTGCCCGCCTCCTGCGCCGCGGCGGCCGGCAGAGCGAGGCCGAAGCTCGCGGTCAGGGCCAGCGCCAGTACGCGGACGCGCATCTACGTTCCTCACGTCGGTCGGCACACGGGGGCGCGGGCAGTCTCCCCCGCCACCGAAGGCCGCTACCGAAGAACCACCGGATGGCAGCGCCGACGACCGGGGCGGCCTCGGGGCATTGCGCCATCGGGCCCAACCCGACGTGCCCTGTCCCCCGGCCTCGCTTCGGCTTGGGGAGAGCGTCTTTCCGACAACAGGAAAACCGGAGGATTGAATGCGCACCACCATCCGCGGGGTCGTCCTCGCCGCAGGCACCCTGCTCGCCCTCTCCGGCTTGGTCACGACCGCGGCCGCCGAGCCCCTGGCGCCCTGTACCCCCGCCAGCCAGCCGACGGCTCGCGGGGTCTGCCTCCCCGTCAGCAGCCTGGCGGGCCTGGGCATGCTCTTCTCCAAGTCACGCGACTGCGCCTCGAACGAGTTCTGTGTCTTCCCGCCCCTGCCCCGCAGTGCGGCGACCCCCGTCCTGCGCAACGACTGAGCCGGCAGGGCGGGGGTGCCGGTGCCCCGCCCTGCCCCGGCTCGGGCGGGGTGCGTGGCCCGGTCAGGACGTGGTCGCGAAGGTGTTGTCGAGCCAGTCGTAGATGCGGGCGCCCGCGAGGCGGATGGCGCCGGGGTGGCAGTGGGCGCCGGCGCCTTCCTCGGCGGTGAAGAGCATGAGGGTCTTCGGGCAGGTGAGGCGTTCGTAGAGCTGCTCGGGCTGGCCCTTGAAGAACTCGTCCTCCTCGGCGTCGCAGACGAGGGTGGGGCACTGGATCCGTTCCGCGATGCCGCCGGCGAGGGTGTAGTCGAGGTAGGAGGCCGTGAAGGCGCGGGGGGTGTCGACGCCCATGACGTACATGCCGTGGTTGAGCGCCCAGCGGGCGATCGGGTCCTTGGCCATGATCTGGTCGAGGGCGGCGTCGATCTCCGGGGCGGATTCCGCCCGCAGGAGGCGTTCGGCTTCCTCGCGGGTGCCGGGGATGTTGCGTACGGAGGTCTCGCCGAGGTCGTAGAGGCCGTCGACGGCTATCAGCGCGGCGAGCCGGTGCTCGAACGCGGCGGCCCGGGGGGCGAGTACGCCGCCCATGCTGAGCGCGAACAGTCCGATGCGGCTGTTGTCGACCTCCGGGATGGTCTCCGCGAAGTCGATCACCGGGGTGATGACGTTCTCCCAGTCGGGGCGGAAGACCAGGCCCTGGTGGTGGCGCGGGCCGGGCATGCCGGGGCCGTCGAAGACGAGCACGGTGTAGCCACGTTCGACACCCGCCAGCGCGCCGAAGAAGTGCATCTCCTCCGCGGTGCCGTCGAAGCCGTTGTGCATGATCAGCGTCGGGCGGGGCGTCCCCGAGTCGTCGGCCCGGTAGAGGTAGCCGGGCAGCGTGGTGTTCTCGTAGGGAATCTGGACCGGCTCGATGCGCGGGGTGGTGTAGAGGGCGGCGGCGGCCTTGAAGCACTCCACGGAGCGGTCGTAGGCGTGGTCGTGGCGCGGGTCGCACTCCTTGCCGTGCAGGAAGAACTCCGCCGACCGGTAGTAGTTCGAGGCGCGCAGGAACCCGTCGCGGGCGCTGACGCGGTGGCCGTCCGCGAGGGCCTTCTCGGCCTGCGCGGCCACCCGGCCGGCGGTGGCGAACCACTCGGTGTACCAGCTGTCGTAGTCGCCCTCGGTGATGCGCTCGGCGGTGGAGACGACCTCGCCGAAGTCGGCGCCGCCGTAGGCGATGTGGCTCATCGAGCGCAGGGTCTCGTACCAGAACTGGGTGTTGTTCGGGAACAGCAGCTGCTTCATGGCGGTCTCCTCCAGCCAGAACTTGAAGCACAGATTTGTGCTTGCGAGATGGACTGTAGGGCACGGCGCGGCCGGAAGCAAATATGTGTGCTTATGATGGTGGCGTGACTCAGAAGCAACCGTCCGCACGTATCCGAAGGAGCCCCGAGCAGGTCCGCGCGGCCGTCCACCAAGCGGTCATCGACCTGCTCTCGGCCCCGGAGGGCGAGGACCTCACCATCCCGGCGATCGCGGGGCGGGCCGGCGTCAACCACACCAGCGTCTACCGGCGCTGGGGCGGCCTCGACGCGCTGCTGGCCGACACGGTCACCACCCGCCTCGAACGCAACTCACCGCTCAAGGACACCGGCAGCCTGCGCGGCGACCTCATGGCCTGGGCCGAAGCCAGCGTCGCGAGCATGCACACGCCCGAAGGGCGGGCCCTCGTACGCGCGGTCGTCCTGTCCATGCCGAGCAGCAACCAGGCGCGGCCCGAGCGCGCCGAGCACTTCCGGCGCCGCATGCGCTCCATAGAGCAGATCCGCGAGCGGGCCGTGGGCCGGGGCGAGACCCCGCCGCCCCTGGAGGAGATCCTCGACCAGCTGATCGCACCCTTCTACATCCGGGCGATCTTCGGCATCGACCTGCCGGCCAGCGGCTACCCGGAACTCCTCGTGGACCGGCTCCTCGGCAGCGGCAGCAGCGGTAGCAGCGGCGGAACGGATTCCGCCTGAGGGGGGGCCGGGCCCCGGGGCGGGGGATCGCCGGACCGGACAGGACAGGAGTGGACAGGCGGCCACTCCTGTCCGGCCTGTTTTGTGGACACCGGTGCGCGTGAGCCTGTGCGTCCCGGAGGACTGCGGGCCGCACGGGCGGCACCGGCCTCCCCACAGAGAGAGTTGGCATGCACCTATCAGCATGGGCGACGCCGCCGGTCGCCGCCGTGAACAGAGCGGGACCCGCGCACCGCGGCCGGGGCGCAGGGCTCGGCGCCGCCGCGCTCGCCGTCCTCCTCCTGCTGGCCCTCGTCGTACTCCCGGCCCCGCCCGCGGCGGCAGCCGTTCCCGACCCGCCGCGCGCCCTGCCGCAGAGCGCCACCGCGGCGGACCTCAAGTGGCAGCCGGCCGTCGACTACGACACCGACAGCTGCTACAACGTCCCGGCCATCGGGCCCGACGGCCGGATCTCCGAAGGTCTCGGCCACGACAACACCACCGGCGCCGCCGACTGCCGCGACCGGTCGGACCTGGACAACACCAACACCTACTCCCGCCAGCGCTGCAACTCCGGCTGGTGCGTGTACCTCTACGACTACTACTTCGAGAAGGACGTCGCCGTCGAGAACGTCGCTGACGCCTTCGGGCACGTCCACGACTGGGAGCACATCGCGGTCTGGGTCCGCGGCGGCAAGGCGGAGTACGTCGGCGCTTCCGCGCACGGCGGGTACAAGGTCATGGCCGCCGACAAGGTCCGCTGGGAGGGGAACCACCCGAAGATCGTCTACCACAAGGACGGCGGCTCCACTCACGCGTTCCGCTTCGCGACGGCGGGCGACGAGCCGCCGGAGAACCACTCCGGCCAGTGGCGGCGCTCGCCCCTCGTGTCGTACAACGGCTTCCCGGGCGGCCTGCGCGACGACCTGTTCGAGCACGACTTCGGCAAGGCCACCATCGGCATCATGGACTCGCAGTTCGCGGCGAACATCAAGGGCTCGATCTCCGCGCCGGGGACCGAGTGCACGACGACCGTCGAGGGCACCCTCGTCTGCGTCGAGGTACCGGTCCCGCTGATCTCGTTCGACTGGGACCGCGACGAGGGCTCGCCCGGGGTCCCGCCCGAGCCGGACGAGCCGGATCAGCCCGGCGGGGAGCCCGGCGGCACCCCCGGCCCCAAGGGCGCGCACCTGCGGGTGATGCCGCTCGGGGACTCGATCACGTACGGGGTGGGCAGCTCGACCAAGTCCAGTTACCGGGTCGACCTGTTCAAGGCGCTCAAGGCGCACACCGATGACGTGAGCTTCGTCGGCTCACAGCATTCGGGGAGCCTGCCCGACGACGCCCACGAGGGCTACCCGGGGCGCCGCATCGACCAGGTGGCCTCCATCGCCCACTGCACGGTCGCGCAGACGAAGCCGAACGTGGTGACCCTGCACATCGGCACCAACGACATGAACCAGAGCCACGACCTCGCGAACGCGCCCAAGCGGCTGGGCGCCCTGATCGACCAGGTGCTCGCGGACTCCCCCGGCGCGACGGTCCTCGTCGCCACGCTGATCCCTTCCGTCAAGGCGGGCATGCAGCCGAAGATCGACGCCTTCAACGCGGCGCTGCCGGGTGTCGTGGCCCAGCGGTCCGGGCAGGGCAAGCACGTCATGCTCGTCGGTATGGGCGCGGTCACCCCGTCCGACCTGGCGGAGACCTCGCACCCGAACGACGTGGGCTACCGGAAGATGGCCAAGGCGTTCTTCGGTGCGATCACCACCGCCCACCAGCGCGGATGGATCCGTACCCCGGCCGACGGCGAGGGCGACCCGCGGGCCTGCGGGGTGGACGCCCCCGGTGACCTGGGCAAGGGCTGGAAGCCTATGGGCGTCATCGCACCCGGGATGAGCGGCCCGGCGGGCCGGGTCGACCTGGTGCAGCTCAACGGCGACCACCGGGCCGACTACGTGAAGATCTTCCCGGACGGTTCGGTGCGCGCCGCGCTGAACACCCTGGGGGCGGACGGCCGGATCCACTGGGTGGACCAGGGCATCATCGCCCCCGGCGTGGGGCAGCCCGGGGACTCCGTGCGCTTCGCCGACATGAACGGCGACGGGCTGGACGACTACCTGATCCTGGGCGCCAAGGGCTCCGTATGGTCGTTCCTCAACAGGCCGGGCAGCGACGGGAAGATCCACTGGGAGGCGCAGGGGCGGGTGTTCCCCTACCACCACGCGACGAAGAAGCCGGGTGACGAGAGCGGGATCAGCCTCGGCTGGACCCGCGAGGACGTGCGCCTGGAGGACGTCAACGGCGACGGGCTGGACGACTACCTGGTCGTGGGCCCGGCGGGCTCCATGGACGCCCATGTCCGTGTGCCGAACACCATGACCTGGAACAAGATCGACACCTTCGCCGCCGGCACCAGGGCCGGGCCGCGTTCCCGGATGCGGCTGGGCGACATCGACGGCGACCGGAAGGCGGACTACCTGGTCGTCGGCAGGACCGGAGCCGTGCACGCCTACGTGAACCACATGACGGGCATGTCCGACGGCAACTGGACCGAGCACAAGTACTTCGCGAAGGAGTCGTTCTACCCGGACACGGTCGTGGCCTTCCGTGATGTCACCGGCGACCAACGGGCGGACTATCTCGTCATCCAGGGCGATCGCGTCATGGCCTGGGAGAACCAGGGAGGCGACAACCTCAGCCGCTGACCCATGGAGCGCCCGCCGCCCCCACCGCCCCTGCCGGGGTGCGGGGGCGGCGGGCATCCCGGCATGAGGCGTCGGGCGTCGGGCGGCCCGGGACGGCCGTCCGACGCCGCCGCCGCTACACGCGGCAGCTCACGGGACGCGCCAGACATTGGCGAAGGCGGCATTCTCGATGGACCGCCGCTGGCGCACGGCCGCGAGTTCCGTCACGGCGTCCTCGACGACGGCCAGCACGGTCGTCACCGCCTCGTCCGGAAGGCCGGGCTCCACCCGGTCCCCCGCCTCGGCGCCGGTCTCGCCCCCGGCTCCGGCATCGCCCTCGGCGCCCCCGATGCCCACGGCAGAACCGAGGGCGGCGAGGACGGGCTCGCCCTCCTCCCACCGCCCCTGCGCCCGCCGCCGTACCGGAGTGTCGGCCGGCTCCAGCCGGTCGTTGCCGAAGGGCAGCAGCCCGCGGCGCCCCCGCGTCAGCTGGCCGGCCTCCTCCAAGGCCGTCTGGTACGTCGCCGAGAGGTCCTGGCCGCGGCGCCACAGCCAGTCCTCGACCCGCTCGTACGGCGCCTGGCGCTTGAGCAGCTCCGCCGCCTCGGCCAGGAGGGGGTCGTGCGGCTCGGTCGCAAGCCCCGGCACGATGCGGTCGCCGTCCAGCGCCGCGGCCTCCGCGCCGAGGAGGTCGATCAGCTCGGCGCCCGCGAGCGCCAGCGACAGGTCCCCCTGCCCGACGGGGTGGTCCTGCTCCTGCTCCATGACGATGATGAACAGGTCCTTCGCCGTGCTCATGAATGCTCCCCATCGAGGTCGGCGGAAGGCGGCTCGGCACACCGCCTTCCCGTAGTAGCACCAACGCCGGCCACGGCGTCCGCGTTCCCCGACACGCCCGATCCCCCCTTCCCGTACGCCGGTATCACCCGTCGGAGTCAACCCACGGTTGGACGACGCCTCGGGCGGGCGCCTCTACCCTTCGGGGATGCAGGTAGGCAGAGGGCGGATACGTGTCGACCCGCTGGTGATCGACAGCGCGCTCGGGTGCGTCATGGCCGTCGTGACCGTCGTGTACGGGCTGCAGGGCTACACCGCCCTGTACCAGGGCGAGGGCTGGCCGCCCTTCGGCCTGTTCGCCATCGTCCTCAGCCTCGCGGCGAACCTTCCGCTGGCACTCCGGGGACGGGCGCCCTGGGTGGCGTTCGGAATCTCCTGCGGTGCTCTGGTGGTCTACACGGCGGCCGGTTTCCAGCCGTCGACGAACCTGTGGGCGCCGCTGCTGGCCTGCTACACGGTGATCGTACGCAGCCCCGCGCACCGCGCGGCATGGGCGGCGGCGGCGACCGCGGTGGCATGGCTAGCGGCCGGCCTGCGAGCGCATCTGTCGGTGGAGCTGTCCGTGGCCCAGGCCGTGCTCGGGGTCGGCGTCGTCTGGGTGTGGGCCGCGGGCAGCCGCCGCCTGACGCGGCGCAATATCCAACTCGCCGAGCTGACATTGCAGTTGCAGCGCGAGCAGGAGCTCCGGGCCCAGCACGCGATCGCGCGGGAGCGGCTGCGTATCGCCCGCGAGCTCCATGACGTCGTCGCCCACCACCTGTCCGCGCTCGCGGTGCAGGCGGGCCTGGCGGAGTACGTGTTCGCGTCCGACCCGGCGGCCGCCCGGCAGGCGGTGGTGTCCGTCGGGTCGAGCAGTCGGCAGGCGCTGGAGGAGATGCGCGGCCTGCTCGGCGTACTGCGCACCGGTACGGAGAGCCCCGAGGAGGACGGCCTGTACCGGTCCGCGCCCGGCCTGGCGGCACTGGACGATCTGGTGCGGCGGACCCGGGCCTCCGGCCTGGAGGTCACCTGGGCGGTTTCGGGCCACCGGCGGCCCCTGCCCTCGGGGGTGGACCTGTGCGCGTACCGCATCGTCCAGGAGGCGCTGACGAACGCGGTGAAGCACGCCGGCCGCGGCGCCCGGGTCTCCCTCACCCTCGGCTTCGCATCCGATCGGCTCACATGTGACGTAATCAGCCAGGGTGGTACGGCGCCGGTGGCCGAATTGCCGTCGAGCGGGCTCGGGTTGCTCGGCATGCGCGAACGGGTGAGACTCTACGGCGGGTCGCTGCGGGCCGGACCGAGAGCCGAGGGGGGCTTCGAGGTCGTCTTCACCATCCCGCTGGCCCCGCTCGACGCAGCCGGGGGCGCGTGACACCTCCCCCGCACACACGGGGGGAGAGGGCGGCGATGACACGGCTGCTGATCGTGGACGACCAGGCGCTGATCCGGGCCGGGCTGGCGGCGCTGGCCGCGGCGGCGCCCGGCCTGGAGGTCGTGGGGCAGGCGGCAACGGGCGAGGAGGCGGTCGAACTCGCGGCGGAACTGCGGCCGGACGTCGTCCTCATGGACATCCGCCTGCCGGGGATGAGCGGCATCACCGCCCTCCAGCACATCCTGGACCGGGCGCCTCTGCCGAAGCCGAAGATCGTCATGCTCACGGTCTTCGACCTGGACGAGTACGTGTACGCGGCCCTACGCGCCGGCGCCAGCGGGTTCCTGCTCAAGGACACGCCCCCCGAGCGGCTGCTGGCCGCCGTGGCCCTGATCGCCGAGGGCGAGATGCTGTTCGCTCCCACCGTCACCCGCAGGCTCGTCGAGACCTTCGCCCACCAGCCGGAGGCGCGGCGTGCGCAGCCCGACAGCCTCACCGAACTGACGGAACGCGAGACGGACGTCCTGCATCTCGTCGGGCAGGGCCTCGCCAACGAGCAGATCGCCCAGCGCCTGGTGGTGAGCATCGCCACCGTCAAGACGCACCTGAACCGCATCATGTCCAAGCTCGGCCTGCAGAGCCGGGCCCAGGCCGTGGTCGTCGCGTACGAGAGCGGCTTGCTGTCGCCGGGCGAGGCGGGGGCGCAGCGGCCGTCTGCCGGGTAGCCGGGATGCCGGCCCGCCAGGGGCGGGCCGGCACGTCAGAGCCGCACGCGGTCGCTCACGCGTGCCGGACCAGCCGGCCGCTGTGACTAGCCGCGCAGCTTGCGCCAGGTGTTGGGGCCGACCTTGCCGTCGACGGCGAGGCCCCGGCTGCGCTGGAACGCCTTCACCGCGTCCTCCGTGGCCTTGCCGAAGTCGCCGTCGACCCCGGTCGCACCGATGTTGAAGCCCCAGACGTCCCGCAGGAGGCACTGCACCTCGCGCACCTTGTTGCCGCGGTCGCCCCGGTCGGTGTACGGCGTGCCGCTCTCGTAGCCGCAGTACCAGCTGGCGGCCTTCGCCGTGGCCGCCGTGGCGGTGGCCCCCGCTCCCGCCGGGGCGGCCGAGGCGACTCCGGCCGTACCCATCAGGAGGGCGGCGGCCAGGGCGCCGCCCGACAGCAGTACGGCGGACTTCTTGGTGGTGATCATCTTTCTCCCCTTCACGACAGGACATGACATGACATGACAGGTCACCGGGACCGGCCGAGTCGAGCGCGCCCCTTGGGGGCGCGGGCCGGGATGTTCCCCCTGGTGTTGCGGTGCCGCCCCGTCCCGGTTTCCGGGGGCGACAGACAGAAAGCTATGCGGGCGACCGGTGTCCGCTCGTCGCCCGACGGGTTGATCCCCGGCCTCCACCCCGCAGCCCAGTCCCACCCCCTGTGCAACCACGGACCGAGCCCGGCCCCGTGCCCCGTACAACCAGGACCGCAGCCGGATCCGGCCAGGTGAGGCGGTCCCGAGTTGCCGACGTCGGCGCCCCTTGCCATCGTTTTTTGTGAGTGTCAGATCATGGGCTCGGGGGGTATGGGAGCCGGTCCTATGAGCAGCAGCCGTGAAGACGAAGCCGGGTACGACAGGCCGTGGAGCCGGCCGGGGCGGGGGCGGTACGCGCTGACGCGCCTCTCCGGGATGCTGCGGCCGAATATCTCCGTGTACCGGCCGGAGCCGGGCCGGGTGCGCGTGGAGCACGACCGTCCCGTTGTCACCCGGGACGGCACGGTGCTGCGGGTCAATGTGTACCGGCCGCCCGGCGACACCCCCGTGCCGGTGATCCTCTTCGCGCACCCGTACGGGAAGGACGACCTCCCCCGGTTCAGCGCCTCGGGCCGCCCCAGGCTGTCGTTCCGCTACCGGATCATGCGCCAGCCCGGGCCCATGGTCTTCTCCTCGCTCACCACCTGGGAGGGGCCCGACCCGGTCTGGTGGGCCGGGCAGGGCTACGCGGTGGTGAACTGCGACCTGCGGGGCGCGGGCACCTCCGACGGCGTCGGGTCGCTGCTGTCGGCGCAGGAGGGCGAGGACGTCCACGACCTGATCGAGTGGGCCGGGGCGCAGCCGTGGAGCAGCGGGGCCGTCGGGATGCTCGGGGTGTCGTACCTGGCGCTCACCCAGTGGCGGGCGGCGTCCACCCGGCCGCCGTCGCTGAGGGCGATCGCGCCGTGGGAGGGGTTCACCAACGCCTACCGGGGCCTCGCACGCCCCGGCGGGGTGGCGGAGAACGGATTCCTCAGGCTCTGGGACCTCGGCCTGAAAAAGGTCCGCCAGACGTACTCCTTCCGGCAGGAGAGCGCCCGCCGCCCGGTGATCGACTCCTGGTACCGGTCCCTGGACCCCGACCTGTCCGCGATCGAGGTGCCCGCGCTCGTCTGCGGCAGCTTCTCCGACAACAACCTCCACAGCCGCGGGTCGTTCGCCGGATTCGAGGGCATCGCCTCCGCGGAGCGGCACCTGTACACCCACCGCGGCGGCAAGTGGGCCGTCTTCTACGACCAGGAGGCGCGCGCGGCACAACTGCTCTTCTTCGAGCGCCACTTGAAGGGGCGGGAGGTGCCGTCGCTGCCCCGGGTCCGGCTGGAGGTGCGGGACCGCGCCGACCATGTGGTGGAGGTGCGGGAGGAGGAGACCTGGCCGCTGGAGCGCACCCGGTGGACCCCCGCGTATCTCACGGCCGGCGGCCTCGCCGCCGAACCGCCGACCGCCGCCGGATCCCTCACCTTCGACGTCCGCCGGGGCGGCGCCCGCTTCGGCTGGACGGTCACGGAGGACACGGAGCTCACGGGGCCCATGGCGCTGCGGCTGTACGTCGCGCCGCAGGACACCGAGGACCTGGATCTCGTCGTGGGTGTCGAGAAGTGGAGCGGGGGCCGTTTCGTCCCCTTCGAGGGCTCCTACGGATACGGCCGCGACCGCGTCGCCACCGGGTGGCAGAACCTCGCACTGCGGGCGCTCGACCCCGACCTGACGCGGCCCTTCGCGCCCGTACCGGCGTGCCTGGAGCGCGAACCGGTCCCGCCCGGGGAGGTGGTGCCCGTGGACATCGCGCTCGGCGCCTCCTCGACCCTGTTCCGCGCGGGTGAACAGCTCCGCCTGGTGGTCGCCGGCCGCTGGCTGTCCCCGCGCAACCCGCTGACGGGCCAGTTCCCCGCCTCGTACAAGACCCGCACCCGAGGACGCTGCACCGTGCACTGGGGCCCGGACCGCCCCGCCCGCCTCCTGCTGCCGGTCATCCCGCCGAAGGCGTAGGGGGCTCGTTCACCATGCGCGTCGCGGCGTCCGCACCGCCTTCGGGCAGCGCGACGAACACGCAGTCCCAGCGGGATCCCAATTCCCGCAGCGCCGCCGTGGACGGGTTTCCGCCGGTCGCGGCGTTCAAGGCGGCCATCTCCGCGAAGAAGCCGTCCAGGGCGGGTGAGGTGATGAAGAGGAAGCGGCACTCGACCGGCCCGGTGTTGTAGGGGCGGTGCACGGCGCCCCGGGGCACCACCGCGTACTCCCCCGCGCGCAGCGTCATCGTTCGCCCGTCCACATCGAGGCTCAGCTCGCCCGCCAGCACCCGGAACGCCTCCTCATGGTGCTCGTGCACATGCGGGGGCGGGCCCGGGGCGCCCGCGGCGTGCGAGTACTCGATCAGTGAGTACGCCCCGCCGGTCGCGGAGCCGCCGATCTTCACCGTCATCGGAGCACCGGTCGGGCCGGGGAACTGCCGCCCCTGCCCCGCCGCGATCACCACTGGATCACTCATGGCGCACCACCCTCGCCTCCGCGTGGCCGTTCTGCCGCCCAGTCCATCATCCTCCGACGGGCGGGGGGATGCCTTCGCGCCGCTCCTCGCCGCCCAGGGCCGACGGGCGGCGTGGCCCGCCCCGGACACGGCCCGCACACGGAGCCGGCTACTCGGCTACAGGGCGCGTGCCGCCTCGGCGCTCTCGGCGAGCGTGAAGATCTCGCGGGTCGCTGTCAGGTCGAGGACGCGGGTCAGCTGGGTGGGCAGGGGGCCGGCCAGGACCAGGCGGTCACTCGCGCGGACCCGGAGCATCAGGTTGAGCATGGAGGAGTCGGCGAAGGTCAGCGCGGTGACGTCCAGCACGATCCGCCGTACCCGGGGGTCTTCGACGGCCGTCGTACAGGCCGATGCCAGGGGAGCGAGGTTGTCCTGGTCGAATTCGCCCGCGCAGACGATGAGGCGGACGCCGTCCTCGTCGGGGAGCACCTGGACCTGCTGCTGCATCTCTACTCCCTGACCCGGCCGGCGGCCCTGTGCCGCCGATCCGGTCAACCTACCCGTTGCAGCGTCGCGGCCGCCCCGGCGGGGGTGCCGCAGGCGTCGGCGCGGAGGGTCACAGCGCGAGGTGGGCGGTGATCGTCTTGCCGCCGGGGCCGGTGCGGATCTGGGTGTGTCCGGCGAGGCGGTTGACCAGCATCCAGCCGAAGCCGCCCGGTACATGGGCGGGGCTGCCCGGGGAGTGCGGGTGTGCGCGGGAGGCGTCGGAGACCTCGATGACCACGCGGTCCGCCTCCAGCCGGATGCTGAATCCGGTCACACCGCCCGCGTGACGCAGGGCGTTGGAGACGAGTTCCGAGACGATGGTCAGCGCGTCGTCGACCACGCCTTGAGGGAGGTAGGCCAGCGTCTTGCGGGTTATGTCGCGGGCTTCCTCGCCTCGCAGTGCGGCCCTCGGTTCGGACACTGTCTGTCACTGCCTTCCTCGGCGCGCCGATCGCCCGGTGGATCACCGGGCGGGGGAAGGATATGGCAGCGGGCCGGGGGCGGCGGCCCGGCCGTAGCGTTCCAGCAGGCGGGTGTTGGCCTGGACGTTGAGGGCGAAGCCGCCGCTGACGGAGAGGTAGGCGTCCTGGGTGCGTACGCCGGCCA
>NZ_JBEYVX010000034.1:0-65904 GCF_040644195.1 Streptomyces sp. NPDC047014
GGGAGGCGGAGCGGGCCGCTTCGGTCTCCCAGGAGTGGCCGACGAGGAAGTAGGAGCAGATGCCCATGACCTCCCAGCCGACCAGCAGCACCGCCCTCGTACCGGCGCTGCTGGACGCCGCGCGGGCGCGTACGGATCTCCGGCCGCAGGCGCTGGCCCTGGCGGGGACGCGGGGGCTGTGGCTGGCCCGGATGAATCCGGACTGGCGCTTCGCGCTGCGCGGCGGGGCGGGCGGCGGGGAGCTGCCGGACGTGAGGGATCCGGCAGCGGTGGAACGGCTGTGGCAGGAGGGCCTGTTCGCGGAACGGGTGGCGCTGCTGGGCGCCGTACGGGCGCACGAGGCGGCGGCGGCTCCGCGGCTGCTGGCGACGACCTGGGCGAGCGAACGGGCCGAGGACCGGCTGATGTTCCTCGATTCGCTGCGGGCGGGGCTCTCGGAGGGGGACGAGCCCTTCCTGGAGGAGGCCCTCGGGGACCGCAGCCGCAATGTCCGCGCGACGGCGGCCGAGCTGCTGTCCGCACTGCCGCGGTCGGCGCTGGCGGGCCGGATGGCGCAGCGGGCGCTGGCCTGCGTGGGACCGGAGGGGGTGACCCCGCCGGCCGACTGCGACGCGGGGATGCTGCGCGACGGGGTGGTGAAGCGGCCGCCCGCCGGGCGGGGCGAACGGGCCTGGTGGCTCGGGCAGCTGGTGGAGGCCGCGCCGCTGTCGTGCTGGCGCGAGCGGTTCGGGGGGCTCGGGCCGGCGGAGATCGTGGCGCTGCCGGTGGCGGCGGCCGAGGGCTGGACGGAGGAGCTGCACGCGGCGTGGTGCCGGGCGGCGGTGCGGCAGCGGGACGCGGAGTGGTCGCGGGCCCTGCTCGGCCCGCCGTCGGCCCCGCCGGCCGCAGGGCCGGGGACGGCCTCGCTCGCGGAGCGGGCGAAGCTGCTGGAGTCCTTGCCGGACGGGGAACGGGCCGAGTGGGTGGCGGAGTTCGTCCGCGCCCACGGGCTGTCGGAGGCGTTCCAGCTGCTCGGGGTGTGCGTGGTGCCCTGGGCGGGGGCGCTGGGGCGCGCGGTGGTGGACGCGCTGGACACCGCGCGGGACGCGGGGAGTTACCCGTGGAGTTTCAGCGGGGTGATGGGCCTGGCCGAGCGCTGCCTCGACCCCGCGGAGGCGGGCCGCCTGGAGGCCCTGACCGCGGCCGCGGAGAACCCGCCGGACGGCTCCGCGGGCGCCGCGTCCTACTGGACGGAGGCTTTCCAGCGCCTCTCGGCCACCCTCCACCTCCGCGCCACGATGCTGGCGGAGCTGTCCCCGCCGGCTTCATGACCGGGCCCGCACCACGGATCCCGGGGGGGGGGGGAGTGCGGGGCGCTGCCCGGCGCCCCCAGGAATCCGGCGGGGTCCTGCGGAGAACGCCGGAGTCCGCCGGAGTCCGCTGGCGTGCGGCGAAGTCCGGCGGCGTGCGGCGGAGTCCGCCGGAGTATGCGGCTACTGGCGGACGTGGGTGTTGACCCAGTCGACGATGGCCGTGGTCGTCGCGCCCGGGGTGAAGATCTCCGCCACGCCCTTCTCCTTGAGCGGGGCGATGTCGTCCTCCGGGATGATCCCGCCGCCGAAGACCTTGATGTCCTCCGCGTCGCGCTCCTTCAGGAGCTCCAGCACGCGCACGAACAGCGTGTTGTGCGCGCCCGAGAGGATCGACAGGCCGATCGCGTCGGCGTCCTCCTGGATCGCGGTGTCCACGATCTGCTCGGGGGTCTGGTGGAGGCCGGTGTAGATGACCTCCATACCCGCGTCCCGCAGCGCCCGCGCGATCACCTTGGCCCCGCGGTCGTGGCCGTCGAGACCCGGCTTGGCCACCACCACACGGATCGGACCGGTCACACCCATCGCACTGCCTCCCGAGTGAACGAACGTTAAGTACAGCATCGCGCACGCCACCGTTTCGCGGTCAATCACGAGGGGGAAATCACACGTGGGACGGCATTGCGCCACCGTGCCGACAGCCGCACGGCACGGTGGCGCGGCGCCCGGGGTCCCGCGAGGCTCAGGGGAGGCCGTCGATGGGGCTGCTCATACCGATGGTCGTACCCGCCACCCTCCCCCGGTCCGGCGCCGCGCTGCGGGCCGGCGCGCTGGAGATCGTGGTGCTCGGCGGGCACCTCCTCCTCTACGCCACCGGCATGCTCCAGGAGCGGCCCGCGGCCCCGCGCCCCTCCGCCGGCCGCCGCCCGCCCGCGCTCCTCCTCCACGGCTTCACCGACAACCGCTCCGTCTTCGTCCTGCTGCGCCGCGCCCTCGGCGCGGACGGCCTGCGGCACGTGGAAGCGTACAACTACTCGCCCCTCACCCTCGACCTGCGGGTCGCCGCCCGCCATCTCGCCCGGCGTGTCGAGGAGCTGTGCGAGCGCACCGGGCAGGACCGTGTGGACCTCGTCGGGCACAGCCTGGGCGGGCTCGTCGGCCGGTACTACGTGCAGCGCCTCGGCGGCGACGCCCGCGTGCGCACCCTCGTCACCCTCGGCACCCCCCATTCCGGTACACGGGCCGCCCCCTTCATGGACGCGCACCCGCTCGTCCGGCAACTGCGCCCGGGCTCCGAGGTGCTCACCGAGCTGGCGGCACCGGCGCCCGGCTGTGCCACGCGATGCGTGGCGTTCTGGAGCGAGTTCGACACGCTCATGTCCCCCGTCGGCACGGCCCGGATCGAACACGCCGACTTACGCGCGGAGAACGTGCAGGTCACCGGGATCGGACATCTCGCGCTGCCCCGGCACCCCGCCGTCATCGCGGCGGTGCGGCGCGCCCTGGACGGCCCCGGATCGCTCGCCTCCGCCGCCGCGGACACCGCTTCCGTCGCCTAGTCGCCCGGCCACACCCAGTCGAACTAATTTCGAACTCAAGGCCAAGGCTGCGTCTTTCGGCGACCGAATGGCGGCTGAATGCCCGGTTCCGGAGATCTGGGGACCCGGCGAAGATTGTCGAGCGGAGTGACCGCCGGGTACAGTCACGCCACTGCTCTCCTCCGGTGAACGTCGAGTTCCCGGCCACCCAGGCCCCACTGCCGAGGCGAAAGAGAAGTTGGTGAACGACCGCCCCACGTCGGGCCAGTACCCGGATGCCGGGTATGACGGCCTTTCCACCACCGCTTTCGCAGGCGAGTCGCCCTATGTTTCCTATGAAACGCAGGGCCATGGCGTCAACTACGCGGCCTACGGCTCCTATGAGACCGGCGCGTACGACACCACCGCCTGGACCGCGCACGAGGCTTACCCCGGCACGATCCCCTCCCAGTCCGTCTCCGAGGACACCACCGGAGCCTGGGACGCGAACGCCTGGAACACCGCGAACGCCGCGAACGGCGACATGTCCGGCTACGCCGCGTACGGGACGGCCTCCTTCGGCTACGACACCTCCGCCGAGCAGACCGGCCACTGGGCGATGCCGGGCTTCGGCACCACCGGCACCGAGACCGGCGCCTACGACGCCACCGCCTGGAACACCGTCACCGCGGACCCGGCCCCGGCCGAGGCGCCCGGCCTGACGGACACCCCGGACTACGGCTACGGATACCCGCAGCCCCATTCGCAGCCTCAGCCGCACTCGCAGTCACAGCCGCACGAGTACGCCTACGAGGCCACCGTCGTCGCCGGCATGGAGCCGGTCCACGCCGACCCCGAGGCCGTGGCCCTCGCGTACAGCGAGACCGCCGTCTTCGAGGTGCTCACCGACGGCACCGACAACACCCCCGGCCCGGACGCCCAGAGCTACGCGCCGACCGAGATGTTCGAACTGCCCGAGGTCCACGCCCTGCACGGCGTCCACGACATGCCCACCCAGGCCATGCCCGTCACCGCCGCCGGCCCGCGCTCGGCACGCCGTACCGCCGCCAAGGGCAACGCCAAGTCCGCCACGGGCAAGGCCACCAAGGCCGCCGCGGCCACTTCGGCCGCTTCCGCCGCCTCGGGCACCGCCGCCAAGGCGGCCGGGAGCCGTCGGCGTAGCCCGGCCAAGCGCTCCGCCCTGCTCACCGTCGCCGTCCCCTCCGCCTGCGTGATGGGCGTGGCGGGTGTCGCGGCCGCCTCCGTCGGCGGTCTCACCGGCACGGAGAAGCCGGCCGAGGAGACCACCACGATGGCCGCGCCCGACCCGGCCTCGGTGAAGCCGGTCGCGGCGAACACCAAGCTCGACACCCAACTGGTCGCGCTCAGCGCCGACGCGGGCGACTTCGCGGACCGCGCGAGCCGCACGCAGGAGCGCATCGACCTGCGCGAACGCCAGGAAGAGGAAAAGAAGAAAAAGGCCGAGGAGGCCGCGGCCAAGGAGGCCGCCCGCCCCAAGTTCGCGATCCCGGTCGCGCAGCACGGCCTCAGCGCCAGCTTCGGCCAGGCCGGCGGCATGTGGATGTCGGTGCACACCGGCATCGACTTCCCCGTCTCCTACGGCACCCCGGTCATGGCGGCCACCGACGGCACCGTGCGCACGCAGTACAACAGCGCCTACGGGAACATGGCCATAGTGACCGCCCCCGACGGCACCGAGACCTGGTACTGCCACCTCAGCTCCACCAAGATCCGCGGCGGCAAGGTCAAGGCGGGCGAGGTCATCGCCTACTCGGGCAACTCCGGCAACTCCACCGGCCCGCACCTGCACTTCGAGGTCCGGCCCGGCGGCGGCTCCGCGATCGACCCGCTGGCCTGGCTGCGCACCAAGGGCCTCGACCCGCGCTAACGGCCACCACGACCCGAACCACTCCACGCATGCCCGGCAGCGAGACCGCTGCCGGGCATTTGCATACCGGCGGGCGGCTCCCTCAGAGCTTCTGCACCGGCGCGTACCGCAGCAGCAGCCGCTTGGGCTTCTCGTCCCCGAAGTCGATGGTGGCCTGCGCGTCCGCACCGGCCCCCTTGACCTCGGTCACCGTGCCCAGCCCGAACTGGTCGTGCGTGACCCGGTCCCCCACCGACAGCGCGATGACCGGCTTGTCGGAGGCCCGCCGCGTCGCGAACCCGGACGGGCCCGACTTCGTACGCGCCGAGGACAGGAACGCCTCGGGCGAGGTGCCGAAGGACGAGCGGCCGCCGCCGGTCCCCGAGCCGTAGCCCGAGCCGCGCACCGGACCGGCCGGCTTCTGCGCGGCGCCCGTGCGCTTCCACCGCAGGTACTGGTCCGGGATCTCCTCCAGGAACCGCGACGGCGGGTTGTACGAGGGCGTGCCCCAGGCGCTGCGCATGCTCGACCGGGTCAGGTACAGCCGCTCGCGGGCCCGCGTGATGCCGACGTAGGCGAGGCGGCGCTCCTCCTCCAGCTCCTTGGTCTGGCCCAGCGCGCGCATGTGCGGGAAGACCCCGTCCTCCATGCCGGTCAGGAAGACCACCGGGAACTCCAGGCCCTTGGCGGTGTGCAGGGTCATCAGGGTGATGACGCCGGAGCCGTCCTCGTCCTCGTCGGGGATCTGGTCGGAGTCGGCCACGAGGGCGACCTGCTCCAGGAACTCGGCCAGGGTCCCGGGACCGGCCGGAGCCGCGCCCTCCGGTGCCTCGGCCGCCGCGGCCTCGCGGCCCTGCTCGAACTCCAGCGCCACCGCCGCGAGTTCCTGCAGGTTCTCGATACGGGTCTCGTCCTGCGGGTCGGTCGACGCCTGGAGCTCGGCCAGATAGCCCGTGCGCTCCAGGACCGCCTCCAGCACCACCGCCGGGCCGGCGCCCGAGTCGACGATGGTGCGCAGCTCCTCCATGAGGACGTTGAACCGCTTCACGGCGTTGGTGGAGCGGGCGGCCATGCCGAACGCCTCGTCCACGCGGCGCAGCGCCTGCGGGAAGGTGATCTTCTCGCGCTGCGCGAGCGCGTCGATCATCGCCTCGGCGCGCTCCCCGATGCCGCGCTTGGGGACGTTCAGGATGCGGCGCAGCGGGACGTTGTCCTCGGGGTTCGCGAGGACGCGCAGGTACGCGAGGACGTCGCGGACCTCCTTGCGCTCGTAGAAGCGGACGCCGCCGACGACCTTGTAGGGCAGGCCGACCCGGATGAAGATCTCCTCGAACACACGGGACTGCGCGTTGGTCCGGTAGAAGATCGCGACATCGCCCGCCTTGGCGTCCCCGGCGTCGGTGAGCCGGTCGATCTCGTCCGCGACGAACTGGGCCTCGTCGTGCTCGGTGTCCGCGACGTAGCCGGTGATCCCCGCGCCGGTGCCCGCCTCGGTCCACAGGTTCTTGGCGCGGCGGTTCTCGTTGCGCTCGATGACGGCGTTGGCGGCGGAGAGGATCGTCTGGGTGGAGCGGTAGTTCTGCTCCAGCAGGATCGTCGTCGCGTCCTTGTAGTCCTCCTCGAACTGGAGGATGTTGCGGATGGTCGCGCCGCGGAAGGCGTAGATCGACTGGTCGGCGTCACCCACCACGCACAGCTCGGCCGGCGGCAGGTCCGGGTAGCCGGTGCCGACCAGCTCGCGGACCAGGGTGTACTGCGCGTGGTTGGTGTCCTGGTACTCGTCGACAAGGACGTGGCGGAAGCGGCGGCGGTAGTGCTCGGCCACGTCCGGAAACGCCTGGAGGAGGTGGACGGTGGTCATGATGATGTCGTCGAAGTCGAGCGCGTTGGCCTCGCGCAGCCGCCCCTGGTACATCGCGTACGCCTGGGCGAGGGTCTTCTCGAATCCGTCGGCGGCCTGACCGGCGAAGGCGTCCTCGTCTATGAGCTCGTTCTTGAGGTTCGAGATCTTGGCGCTGAACGACTTCGGCGGGAACTTCTTCGGGTCGAGGTCCAGGTCCCGGCAGACCAGCGCCATCAGGCGCTTGGAGTCGGCCGCGTCGTAGATCGAGAAGGAGGAGGTGAAGCCGAGCCGCTTGGACTCGCGGCGCAGGATGCGGACGCACGCGCTGTGGAAGGTGGAGACCCACATGGCGTTCGCGCGCGGGCCGACCAGGCCCTCGACGCGTTCCTTCATCTCGCCCGCGGCCTTGTTGGTGAAGGTGATCGCGAGGATCTGGCCGGGGTGGACGTTCCGCGCGGCCAGCAGGTGGCCGATGCGGTGGGTCAGCACCCGGGTCTTGCCGGAGCCGGCTCCGGCCACGATGAGCAGCGGGGTGCCCGCGTGAACCACGGCCGCGGCCTGCTGCTCGTTGAGCCCGTCGAGGAGGGCCGCCGGGTCGATGACGGGCTTGGGGGCGCCGTCCCGGTAGTACGCGTCCCCGCTCATGGGCGCGTCGAAGCGGCCCCCGAAGAGGTCGTCGGCACCCGCCTCCGGGGCGGGGTGCTCCTCGGGCGGCGGGGGGACCTCGTCGGAGGGGGTGAGGTCCGCCAGGAAGCTGTCGTCAAAGAGGCTGCTCATCGCAATCCGAGTCTAGGGGGCGGGACCGACAGGCCAGGACGAGTTCCAGGAGACCGGGGAAACGGATCTCCAGGTCCTCGCGGCGCAGCGCGAGGTAGAGCTTGCGGCCCTGGGGGCGCTGGCAGATGACCCCGCTCTCACGGAGCGTCCGCAGGTGGTGCGTGACGCTCGAACGGGGCAGGTCGGGGACGACCTCGCCGCAGAAGGTCTCCTCGCCCGAGGCCAGCTTGCGGACGATCTCCAGCCGGACGGGGTGCCCGAGCGCGGCGAGCACCTCGGCCAGGTCGAGCCGGTCGGCGGCGGGGTGCGCGGGTTCGGCGGAGGCGGCGGCAGGCATGCCCCCACTGTACGCAGTTCTCGTACGGACATTGCCGGACCGTACGAAGATCTCGTACAGTCCGACCGTACGAGATCTTCGTACGGTCACCCCGCCCGCGGAAGGACTCCCATGCCCGGCACCACCACCACCCCGGCCAACGTCAGCGCCACCACCGCGCCCACCGGCCTCGGACCGCTCGACGACGCCTCGCTCGCCGCCTCCCTCGACGGCGGCTTCAGCAGCCACCACGCCGAGGTCAACGGGACACGGCTGCACTACGTCGACAATGCCGACAATGCCGACAACGGTGCCGGCGGCGACCCCACCGCGCCTCCCCTCGTCCTGCTCGGCGGCTGGCCGCAGACCTGGTGGCAGTTCCACAAGGTGATGCCGGCCCTGGCCCGCCGGTACCGGGTCATCGCCGTGGACCTGCGCGGCATGGGCGGCTCGGCCAAACCGGAGGGCGGCTACGACAAGCGGACGATGGCCGCCGACATCCGGGCCCTGCTCACCCACCTCGGAGTGGAGCGGGCGCACCTCGTCGGCCACGACATCGGCGCGATGGTGGCCTACGCCTTCGCCGCCGACCACCCCGAGGCCACCGGCCGCGTCGTGCTCCTCGACGTCGCGCACCCCGACGAGGACTGGGCCCGGATGCCGCTGCTGCCCCGCCCCGGCGCCCACCACCTGTGGTGGTTCGCCTTCAACCAGGTGCACGGCCTGCCCGAGCAACTGCTCGCCGGCCGCTACCACCTCCTGCTGGACTGGCTCTTCTCCCAGGCCGCCGCCGACCCCGGCACCATCGACGCCCGCTCCCGCGCCGTCTACGCCCGCGCCTACGACTCCGCCGAGGCGATCCGCTCCGGCAACGACTGGTACCGCGCCTTCCCCCAGGACATCGCCGACCTCGTCGGCCGCGCCGCCCCCGTGGACGCCCCGCTGCTCGCCCTCGGCGGCGAGTACAGCAATTACGAGGTGCTGCGCGAGAGCGTCCCGGCCCTGGGCACCGACACCCGGGTGGTCCGCGTCGACGGCGCCGGGCACTACCTCCCGGAGGAACGGCCGGAGGCCGTCACGGCGGAGCTGCTGCGCTTCCTCGGGTGAGTGCCGCGGGGGCGGGGGCCCGGTCGGGGGCGGCCGGGAGGGGGTCCGTACGCTCGACGCCATGAGCGTCCTGATCCACGTTTTCGTCGGCCTTCACATCATCGGCATCGCCTCGCTGCTCGGCGGTTTCCTCACCCAGATGAAGGCGATGGGCGCCGGCACCGCCCGCTTCGTGCCCGCCATGCTGCACGGCGCGCTGACCATGCTCGTCACGGGCGTCCTGCTCGTGGGCTTCCGCGAGATGGACGGCGGGACGGTCAACAACATCAAGATCGGTGTGAAGCTGGCGATCCTCTTCGTGATCCTCGCCCTCGTCTACGTCAAGCGCGACGAGGAGCGGGTGGAGAAGGGGATCTTCGCCGCGGTCGGCGGACTGACCGTGGTCAATATCTTTATCGCCGTCCTCTGGACCTGATCTCCAGCGGTCCGGGCCGGACATCTCCGGTCGCATCGGAACACTTGCGATCATCCCGTCATCCGCCCGTTACCTTCCGGTCTAGCGTCCTCCTCCGAGCCCCCGAGCCCCGACCGGGCCCGGCAGAGGAAAGGACGTGAGGCCCTGGTGGCCAGTCACCGAAAGCCCAGGCAGCGCCCGCTCTCCGGCGGCACGGTACGCACCGCCGCCACCCTCGCCCTCGCGGGCGCTGCCACCGCCACCGCCCTCGAAGGCACCTCCCAGGCCGACCCCCGGCCCACCGCCGCGCAGATCACCTCGGAGGTGGACCGGCTCTACGAGGAGGCCGAGGCGGCGACCGAGCGGTACAACGGGGCGAAGGAGCGGGCCGACGAGGCCGAGCGCTCCCTGACGGGCCTGCGCGAGGAGACCGCCCGCAGGACCGAGCAGCTGAACACCGCCCGCAGCGCGCTCGGCACCCTCGCCGCCTCCCAGTACCGCAGCGGCTCCCTGGGCACGGCCATGCAGCTCGCGCTCGCCGAGGACCCGCAGGAGTACCTGGCCCAGGCGGCCTTCATCTCCCGCGCCGGGGAGCGCAACGCCGCCGGGATCAGCACCGTACGCCGCCGGCTGGACGAGGTCGGGAAACTGCGCGAGCAGGCGTCCGGCCGCCTCGACGAGCTGCGCGCCCGCCAGGACGAGCTGGCCCGGCACAAGACCGAGATCGAGCAGAAGCTGGACACCGCGAAGCGGCTGCTGGCCAGGCTCACCGCCGAGGAACGCGCCGCGTACGAGGCCCAGGCCCCCGGCGGTACCACCCCGGGCAGCGCCGCCTCCGCCACCGCCACCCGCGCGGCCACCGCTGCCCCGGCCCCCGCCGACGGCTCCCGCGCCGCCCGCGCCGTGGCCTTCGCGTACGGGGCGATCGGCAAGCCGTACGTCTGGGGCGCGACCGGGCCCGGCTCCTACGACTGCTCGGGCCTCACCCAGGCGGCCTGGCGCGCGGCCGGGGTGGGCCTGCCCCGCACCACCTACACCCAGATCAACGCCGGCCGGCGCGTCTCCCGCGACCAGCTCGCCCCCGGTGACCTGGTGTTCTTCTACTCCGGGGTGACCCACGTCGGCCTCTACGTCGGCAACGGCCAGATGGTCCACGCCCCGCGCCCCGGCTCCACGGTCCGCCTGGCCCCGATCGACTCGATGCCCTGGGCGGGGGCCTCCCGTCCCGCGTGAGGCAGCCCTCGCAACCGCCCGGAAGCGCCCGGCACCCGCCCGGAGCCGCTACGGCGCCTTGACCACGCCGCTCAGCCAGCCGAAGGTCTGCGGCAGCTGCTTCGACCACGATTCGAGGTTGTGGCCGCCGGTGACCTTCTCCGCGTGCACCGCCGTCGGCTTCTGCGCGATCCCCTTGAGGTCCATGCCGGACAGGTAGCCGTCCTGTTCGGCGCCGGACAGCCACAGCGAGACGGCGGGCGGGGCCGGCTGCGCCTTGAGCAGGGTTTTCAGGTTGTGGGCGGTCCGCGTCTGCGGGTCCTGGGCGACCAGCGAGGTCGGCTCCTGGCCGGGGTCGTTGTAGCCGGAGAGGGAGACGGCCGCGCTGTAGCGGTCAGGGTGGAGGATGGCCAGTTTGGCGGCGCAGTATGCACCCGCCGAATAGCCGGCCACACCCCAGGTACGGGCCTCGTCCGAGGCGCGGAAGTTGTCCACGACCATCTTGCGGACGTCGACGCTGAACCAGCTGTCCGCGTTGACCT
This sequence comes from Streptomyces sp. NPDC047014, assembly GCF_040644195.1. Taxonomy (NCBI): domain Bacteria; kingdom Bacillati; phylum Actinomycetota; class Actinomycetes; order Kitasatosporales; family Streptomycetaceae; genus Streptomyces; species Streptomyces sp. NPDC047014. The sequence goes on from NZ_JBEYVX010000034.1 coordinate 10,886, forward strand.
TGCCCGGGAGGTTGGCGCAGCCGGTGTCGCCGTTGCCGAGCAGCATGGCGCGCGGCGAGACCAGGATGAACGGCTGGACCTTGCCGCTCTTCATCAGCGGCTCCAGCACCTCGTGCGCCTTGAGCCCCTGGAACCAGGACTTGCCGGTGCCCGGGATGCCGGGGATCAGCTCGACCACCGGGAACTTCTTGTCCTTGAAGGCGGGGTCGTCGTACTGCGGCGGCAGCCACACCAGGACGTCGCCCTTGACCCCGGATATCTTCCCGTCGAGCTCGGTCTTGCGTACCCGGCCGCCCAGCCCCTCGACCGGCTGGAACTCCTGCTTCACCTTCGGCGCCTCGGCGGCCTTCTTGCCGCCGAGCCCGTCGGGGCCGAGGTCGGGGGCCGCGGTGACATACGTACCGGTGCCGAGCAGGTCACCCCACGAGTTGTAGAAGTGCTCGGACCTGTTGACCGCGACGAACACCACGGCGACGGCTGTGACCTGGGCGAACACCACCATCAGGAAGCGCAGGACGGTGCGCACGGCGGCGGGGCCGCGCACCTTGCTCCACAGGGCGAGGGGCAGGATGACGGCGATCGCGGTCAGCGCGATCACCGTGGCGAAGAAGGGGGTCCCGGTCAGGCTCATCACGCCACCGAAGAGGGCGGCCGACCGGGCCCCGGTTGCCGCACCGACCTGCGGTTTCGGTCACACCGCAGGCCACGCCGCAGGCCGCACCGCGAGCGGCCCCGCGGTCAGACCAGCCTGCGCGCCGTCGCCCAGCGGGTCAGCTCGTGACGGTTCGACAGCTGGAGCTTGCGCAGCACCGCCGAGACGTGCGACTCCACCGTCTTCACCGAGATGAACAGCTGCTTGGCGATCTCCTTGTACGCGTAGCCGCGCGCGATCAGCCGCAGTACCTCGCGCTCGCGCTGGGTCAGCCGGTCCAGGTCCTCGTCCACCGGGGGCGCGTCGGTGGAGGCGAAGGCGTCGAGCACGAAGCCCGCCAGCCGCGGCGAGAACACCGCGTCCCCCTCCTGCACCCGGAAGACGGAGTCCACCAGGTCGGTGCCCGTGATGGTCTTGGTGACATACCCGCGCGCCCCGCCCCGGATCACCCCGATGACATCCTCCGCCGCGTCCGACACCGACAGCGCCAGGAACCGCACCGGCTGCTCGGCCGCCGCCATCAGCGGGGCGCAGCGCCGCAGCACCTCGACCCCGCCGCCGCCCGGCAGGTGCACGTCGAGCAGGACCACCTCGGGCCGGGTGGCCGTGATCACCGTGACGGCCTGGTCCACGTCGGCCGCCTCACCGACGACCTCCACGCCGGTCCGGGCCGTCTCCCCGATCTCGGCCTGCACACCCGTGCGGAACATCCGGTGGTCGTCGACGAGCACCACCCGGACCCGCCGCGTCGTCCCCGCGCCTGTGTTCTCTCCGGCCTCGGTCATGCCGTGTTCGCCGCCCTCTCCATCTCCAGCTCGACTTCCGTGCCGCCGTCGGGCGCGGACCGCAGTCGTGCCGTCCCGCCGTTGCGCTGCATCCGGCCGATGATCGATTCTCGTACGCCCATGCGGTCGTCGGGTACCGCGTCGATGTCGAAGCCCGGCCCCCGGTCCCGTACGGACACGAAGACGGTCTGCCCCTCCACCTCCGCGTACACCTGCACCGGCCCTCCCTCGCCACCGTACTTGGCGGCGTTGACCATCGCCTCGCGCGCGGCCTGGATCTGCGCGCCCAGCTTCTCGTCCAGCGGGCAGTCACCGACCACGACCACCTCGATGGGCACCCCGTGGTGGTCCTCGACCTCCGCCGCGGTCTTCTTCACGGCCTCCGCGAGGGTGGCCGGCTCCTCCGCCTCGTCCTTGCCGGTGCCCTCGGGCTTGTACAGCCAGTTGCGCAGCTCCCGCTCCTGGGCGCGGGCGAGCCGGCGGACCTCGCCCGCGTCCTCCGCGTTGCGCTGGATCAGGGTGAGGGTGTGCAGGACGGAGTCGTGCACATGGGCGGCGACCTCGGCGCGCTCCTGGGCGCGGATGCGCATCAGGCGTTCCTCGGAGAGGTCCTGGGTCATCCGGATCAGCCAGGGCCCCGCGAGCAGGGCGATGCCGACGAGCACGGCGAGGGTGGCGGTGAGGACGTTGCCGAGCTGCGCGGCGGAGCCCCGTACGACGATGAAGACGGTGAGGCCCACCCCGACCAGCGCGACCCCGGCGAGCGCGCGGGCCGCCTGGAAGAGCCGCCCGTGCCGCCCGGAGGCCGTGCGCCAGTGGTCCCGGCGGGCGTTGTCGGCCTGCCGCCATACGAGCACCACCCCGGCCCCGACCAGCAGCGTCGGCCATACGTAGCGGCCGGAGGCGCCGCCGAGCTGGACCTTGGAGATGAAGATGCCCGCGCCGACGAACAGGGCGATCAGCGCGGTGATCTGCCCGCTGTCGGGCTTGCGCAGCCGGCGGGTGCCGTCGGGCAGGGTCTCGAAGAAGGAGCGGTGCCCGGCGCGCCCGCCGACACCGAGCGGTACGAACACCCAGAACGCGGCGTACAGCAGGACACCGAGGCCGTCGCCCCACAGGAAGAGCAGCAGGAAGGCCAGCCGCACCCAGCCCACGGGCAGCCCGAGGTGCCCGGCGAGCCCGCGCGCCACACCGCCGAGCATGCGGCCGTCGGCGCTCCGGTAGAGCTTGCGCTGCGGCGGCTCGTCGGTGTCCGGGGCGTGCGGGGTGCGGGGCGCGGCGGCAACGGGCATGCCACCAAGGTTCACACGCGCGGCGGCGGCCCGGCATCAGGGCATCCCCCCAGTTCCGCCCCGGAGATATCAGGGTTGTCCCAGGGTCGGGGCCCGATGCGGGTCCCGGAGCCGGGCCGTCACCATGGACCCATGACCGATGTGCACGAAGCCCCGACGGCGGAGCCCGGGGCCCCCCGGACGGCGGCCGCCCGGCCGCCGCTGCGCCGCAGCAGGCGCGACAAGGTCCTCGCGGGCGTGTGCGGCGGTCTCGGCCGGTACTTCGACCTCGACCCGGTGGTCTTCCGGGTCGTCCTCGGCGTGCTCGCGGTCACCGGCGGCGTCGGCCTGATCTTCTACGGCTTCGCCTGGCTGCTGCTGCCGCAGGAGGGCGAGGAGGACAGCGAGGCGAAGAAGCTGCTCACGGGCCGGGTCGAGGGGGCCACGCTGGCCGCGGTGTTCGCCGCCCTGGTGGGCTGCGCGCTGTTCCTGTCGATGCTGGACAACGGCGCGCTGGCGGTGTTCTCCGTGCTGGTGGTGCTGGCGCTGGGCGGGGCCTCGTACTGGTCGCAGCGGCGCCGGCAGACCGCCGACCCCGAGGCGGCGCCCGCCTCCGCGGCGGGGCCGGGGGGCGCGGCCGCGCCCCGTACGGCGCATCCGCCGGCCCCTCCGGAGACGCAGGCCCCGCCCGCCCCGGGCGGCCCGTCCTGGTGGCGGGACCCGCTGGTCAAGGACGGTACGACGGGGCCGGTGGGCTCGACGGGCTATCTGTGGGGGCCCGCGGACGACGCCGAGGAGACCGCGGGCGCGGCCGGCGGCGGCCCCGGCAGGACCACCCGGCGGCCCGCCGCTGCGGCGCGCCGGGGCGGGGGCATCGGCGGCCGGGTGTTCGTCCTGGCCCTGCTCGCGGGAGCCGCCGGGACGGCCGCCGACTGGGAGGGCAGCCCGCTGGGCGAGGCCCTGCAGACGGGCTTGGCCGCCGCCCTGGTCGTCTTCGGTCTGGGCCTCGCGGTGAGCTCCGTACTGGGCCGCACCGGCTTCGGCACGGTCGTCCTGGCCGTGTTCACCTCCGGGCTGCTGGCGGGCGCCGCGGTGCTGCCGCGCGAGATCGGCACCGACTGGGAGGAGACCGAGTGGCGTCCGGCCGCGGTGGCCCAGGTGCAGCCGGTGTACGAGGCGGGTACCGGGCTCGCCACCCTGGACCTGAGCGGGCTGGACGTACCGAAGGGCACCACCGTGCCCGTCACGGCCTCCCTCGACGCGGGCCGGCTCAAGGTGGTCCTGCCCCGGGAGGTCACCGCGCGGGCCGACATCACCATCCGGCGGCTGGGCGACATCCAGCTGCCCGGGGACTACGCGGGCCGCATCGAGCAGCCCGGCCGCCAGCACCGCACGGCGACCCTCGCGCCGGACGCCGGCACCGAGGCGGGCGGCACGATCGAGCTGGACCTGAGCGCGGGTATCGGACAGGTGGAGGTGGCCCGTGCGGCGTCATGAGTTCCAGCCGGGACGGCTGATCGCGGGCCTGGTCCTGTTGCTCGCGGGCGTGCTCTACCTGCTCGACACCACCGGCGAGGCGGACGTGCCGTGGTACGCGGTCGTCCCGATCACCATGGGCGGGCTCACGCTCGCCGCGCTGGTGGGGCTGGTCACCTACGCCGTGCGGCGCGACCGGCGCGACCGGATCTCGGAGTCCAGCGACAGATAGGGCGCACCGGCCAGGATCAGCGGGGTCCAGGCCATCAGGTAGACGAGGTCGTTGCCGTAGTAGTACGGGGTCACCGCCCAGGACACCGTGAGCCAGAGGCTGAGCGAGATCAGCGCCCCGCCGACGGCCGCGGTACGGGACAGCAGCCCGGCCAGGGTCCCCAGGCCCACCAGGATCTCGGCGACGGCGAGGAACACCGCGAAGCCGACCGGGGCCTCCAGGGACAGGTCCACGAGGGCGGGGACGGCGGAGGTGTCGCGCACCCCGCGCATCAGGTCCCCGATGGAGCCCTCGCCGGAGGAGGCGAGGAAGGCGGGATCGAAGAGCTTGTCGAGCCCCGCGTAGACGAAGGTCACGCCGAGGAAGAGCCGCAGGGGCAGCAGGTGGTACCGGGCAGCCTGGTCACGCAGCCCGCGCGGTACGTCGGTCCGGGGAGGTGCTTCGGTTCTGGTCACGCGACATGTCTACCCCGCTCACTCGGCGACGTCGATGGTGCACCGGTTGGATTCCACTCCGGCGGCCGTGACCACCTGGACCTCGACGCGGCCCGGTTCCACTTCCGCCGGGACCGGCACCGTCAGCACCGCGTCGGAGGGGTTGGTGAAGCCGCCGGACACCGGCACCAGCGGGACGTGCACGTGCACCGCGCCGATCCGCACCACCAGCCGGGCCAGCATCTCGGGCGTCTGGGCCCCCGGCGGCACGAAGCCGACGCCGCGGATCTCGATGTCGTCCCCGGGGCGGACGGCGGCGTCCAGGTCCCCGGGCTCGCGTCTGCGGACCACCGACAGCACCAGCGGGCGGCTGCCCTCCGCGTACTTCGCCGCCAGGTACACCGCGGCCGACAGCGCCAGCAGCAGCGCCAGCGCCCAGGGCAGCCGCGGCAGCCGGTCCGGGTAGCGGGCCAGCGAGGCCGCCGCGTGGACCAGGACGGCCGTGGAGACCAGGACGTACTGCGCGTCCGGGAAGCTGCCGCGGCCCGCGTCGTCCGTCAGCAGGTCCGCCCCGCGCGGCCGGTCGGCGGGCAGCTTCTGCAGCCGCTGGCCCATGATCCGTACGGAGACCACGCGGCGGACGAGCACCGCCACGGCCGAGGTCAGCGCGACCACCGCCAGCAGCGGCAGCGCCCGGTCCAGGGCGAGGCCCGCGGACAGCGCCCGCCGCTCGGGCCCGGGCTCCGAGGCCGCCAGCCGCAGCGCGGGCAGCAGCGTGGCGAAGGCGGTGAGCAGCACCCAGGCGCAGGGCACGGCCTTGGAGGTGGACAGCCGGTTGTCCTCGCCGACCAGCGGCGCGAGCAGCCCGCCGCGCACCGACTGGGCGCGGGCCCCGGCGGTGAGCAGCCCGGCCAGCAGCAGGCCCGCCAGCAGTCCGGCGGTGCGGGCGGTGGACCAGCCGGTGCCGAGGGCGGCGGCGACCTGCACCAGCAGCAGGATCCCGGCGGCGATCCACACGGCGAGCACGGCCCGCCGGGAGAACACGTACAGCCAGGTGCTCCCGGCCTCGCGGCCGCGGTCGGCGACGGTGCGGGCGGACAGGGCCAGCTCGTCGGAGACCCACTGGCGGGAGGCGCCGAGGGAGTGGGCGACGGCGGCCGGCACGCCCTGGCCGGAGGCGAACTCGTCGCGCTTCTCCAGGAAGGCGGCGACCGCGCGGCGGTGGCCTTCCCGGGCGCACTCCTCGCAGGCACAGGCGCTGGTATGGGTGCCGCGGGACATCTCTTGGACAGCCACGTACGTGCCGCCTCTCTGAACTACGGGGCAATGCCAGCGAATTGTGCACCACTGCGGCAGTGCTCCGGATTGCGCGCGATGTCAGAGCAGGTGATTAACGGTTCATGATGTTGACGCCACCGTCTGCCACAGCGGCTGGAAGCTCACCCAGGCGGCCAGATCCCCGCCGAACCGCTCGCGCGTGGCCAGCGCGGCGTGGTGGCCGACGGGGCGGGGCTTCCCAGCGGCCCGCGCGAGCAGCTGCACCTGCGCGGCCCGTTCCGCCGCGACGAACCACCAGGCGGCCGCGTCCACCGAGCCGCCGGCGGTCAGCAGGCCCCGGTTGCGCAGGACCAGCGCCTTGTACGGGCCGAGCGCGCGGGCGATCCGTACGGGGTCCTCCGCGGCGGCGTACTCGTCCAGCAGGGCGTGGTCCCCGTAGAACACGCATGCCTCGGGGGTGAGCGGCGCCAGCAGCTCGCCGAGGCAGGCGAGGGCGCGTCCGTACGGGGCCTGCGCGCGCACCACGGCCACCGCGTCGGGGCGGGCCCGGTGCACGGCGGCGTGCACCGCGAAGGCCAGCTCGTTGACGCGGCGGCCGCCCTCGCGCACGCGGCCGTCGCCGTCGACGAGCAGCAGGTCCGCGGGGGTCAGGCCGGCGAGGGCGCGGCCGAAGGGGTTCACCCAGTAGCAGTCGTCGTACTCCGGGTCGCGGGCGGTGATGTGCCCGGTGAGGCCGTCCTCGTAGCCCAGGCGCGCGAACAGCCGCAGCGCGCCCGCCAGGCGCTCCTTGCGGTGGGCGCGCTCCTCGCGGACGGTGGCGTGCACGGGCGGCAGCTCCAGGCGGAGCCGGTCCGGGGGCAGCGGGGCGGGCCGGGTGTCCTCGGACATGGCGTGCCTCCTCCGCCGGTGCGTGCCGTCTGCCTGCCGTCGGCGCACGGTACTGGGGGCGGCGCGAGGAGAACAGAGCCGCGAAGGGTCGGAAAAGGGCGACGGCGGAAAAGGCGACGGCGCCGCCGCCCGGCCTCAGCCGGACGGCGGCGCCGTCGTGGTGCGGGGTGGGGAGCCGCCTACTCCCACTCGATGGTGCCCGGGGGCTTGCTCGTGCAGTCGAGGACCACCCGGTTCACCTCCGCCACCTCGTTGGTGATGCGGGTGGAGATCCGCGCCAGGACCTCGTACGGCATACGCGTCCAGTCCGCGGTCATCGCGTCCTCGGAGGAGACGGGGCGCAGCACGATCGGGTGGCCGTAGGTGCGGCCGTCGCCCTGGACGCCCACGCTGCGGACGTCCGCGAGCAGGACCACCGGGCACTGCCAGATCTCGCGGTCGAGACCGGCCGCGGTGAGCTCCTGGCGGGCGATGGCGTCGGCCTCGCGCAGCAGGTCCAGGCGCTCCTTGGTGACCTCGCCGACGATGCGGATGCCGAGGCCGGGGCCGGGGAACGGCTGGCGCTGGACGATCTCCTCGGGCAGGCCGAGCTCCTGGCCGACCATCCGGACCTCGTCCTTGAACAGCTGGCGCAGCGGCTCGACGAGCTCGAACTCGATGTCGTCGGGGAGGCCGCCGACGTTGTGGTGGGACTTGATGTTGGCGGTGCCGGTGCCGCCGCCGGACTCCACCACGTCCGGGTACAGGGTGCCCTGGACGAGGAAGGCCACCGCGGGGCCCTCCTCCTGGAGGATCTCCAGCTGGGCCTGCTCGAAGACGCGGATGAACTCGCGGCCGATGATCTTCCGCTTGGTCTCCGGGTCGGAGACGCCGGCCAGCGCGGCCAGGAAGCGCTCCTCGGCGTCGACCACCTTGAGCTGGACGCCGGTGGCGGCCACGAAGTCCTTCTCGACCTGCTCGGTCTCGCCCTTGCGCATCAGACCGTGGTCGACGTACACGCAGGTCAGCTGGGAGCCGATGGCCTTCTGCACGAGGGCCGCGGCGACCGCGGAGTCCACGCCGCCGGACAGCCCGCAGATGGCGCGCTTGTCGCCGACCTGTGCCCGGATGGCCGCGACCTGCTCCTCGACGATGTTGCCGGTGGTCCAGGTGGGGGCCAGGCCCGCGCCGCGGTAGAGGAAGTGCTCCAGGATCTGCTGGCCGTGCGTGGAGTGCATCACCTCGGGGTGGTACTGCACGCCGTACAGCTTCTTCTCGTCGTTCTCGAAGGCGGCGACGGGGACGACGTCGGTCGAGGCGGTGACGGTGAAGCCCTCGGGGGCGGCGGAGCAGGCGTCGCCGTGGGACATCCACACGGACTGCTCCGCCGGGGTGCCCTCGAAGAGGGTGGAGCCGACCTTGGAGACGGCCAGCGCGGTACGGCCGTACTCGCGGGCGCCGGTGTTGTCGACCGTGCCGCCGAGGGTGACGGCCATCAGCTGGAAGCCGTAGCACATGCCGAAGACCGGGATCCCGGCCTCGAAGAGGGCCCGGTCGATCTGCGGGGCGCCCTCCTCGTAGACGGAGGACGGGCCGCCGGAGAGGATGATCGCCTTGGGGTTCTTGGCCAGCATCTCGCCGACGGGCATCGAGCTCGGCACGATCTCGCTGTAGACCCGTGCCTCACGGACGCGGCGGGCGATGAGCTGGGCGTACTGGGCGCCGAAGTCGACGACGAGAACCGTGTCCGGGGCGCTGTCGTGGGCGGCGGAGGGTACTTCTGGCACGGGACGGCCTTCCGGCGGAAGTGGTGGCTGTTTTGTCGATTCTAACGGTGGCAACCGTGCCCCCTTCGTCTCACCATCCGAATCGGCTTGGCACGGAAGGGGACGGACGGTAATAATCCCTTCCGTGCGCAAGCAGCTGAGCTTCCTCTTTACCTATGGCACCGGCCGGTCCGGTCGCCATGGGTCCTTGTGATGCTCTTCTGAGCCGCTGACTTCCCAGAGCGCCCCGGTCCGACAGGACCGGGGCGCTCTGCGTGTGCCGGACCTGCGGGCCCCACCCCGACAGGAGACAGATCATGACCAGCACGACCACCACCACGCCCGAGCAGCTGATCGCCGACTCGCGGACGCGGATCGACGCCCTCGACGACCGGATCATCGGGCTGATCCAGGAGCGGATGGCCGTTTCGGCCGTCATCCAGGACGCGCGGATCGCCTCCGGGGGGCGGCGGGTGCATCTCTCGCGGGAGATGGAGGTGCTGTCCCATTGGAGCGACGCCCTCGGCAAGCCCGGTACGGCCCTCGCCATGACCCTGCTGGAGCTGAGCCGGGGCCGGGTGTGACGGCTGTTCGTCACTCGTCCGGACCGTGACCGGCCCCCGGAGGCTTCGTTGGTGTGGGTGTCCGCGACAGCCAGCCGCGGGACCGCAGCACCACGCGTGGCTCCGCCGGAGCGATGAGACGTACGGCCCTCGTGGCGCGTGCGTCGTGGGACCTCGCTCCCTCGCGTGACCGGACGGCAGGGGACAGCAGCCCGGTCACCCCGTAAGGACGGCCGGCCCTGGGGACGCCCCGGGCCGGCCGTTCGTGTGTGCGGGGGCCGCGTCAGGCGTGGCTGCCCGCCTTGCGGCGGAAGGCCAGGACGAGACCGCCGCCGGCCGCGACCAGCAGCGCCGCACCGCCGAGCACCAGCGGCCCCACGGAGGAGCCGGTGGAGGCGAGCCCGCCGTGCGCCGTGGCGCCGGAGGAGGCGGCCGGGGTGGCGGAGCCGGTGGCCGCCGAGGCGCCGGGCGTCGGGGAGGTCGTGGCGGTCGGGCTCGTGGTGGCGGTCGGGCTCGGCGTGGTGCCGCCCTTGGCGTCGATCACGACGGTCGCCTTGTCGTTGGCGTGGTTCGGGTCCCACTCCTGGCCGCGGGTGCCCTGCGGGGTCCACTGGCCGACCGCGACGGAACCGGCCGCGGGGCTGCCGCCCGTGCCCGGCTGCTCGATCCTGAGCTCGAACGGGTAGCCGACCTGCTCCTTCTCCCCCACCACGTGGCCGGTGGAGCAGAAGTAGCGCGGCGCGCCGAGCGCCTGCTCGCGGTCGCTGCCGTCCGCGTTGACCCCGCGGCAGCCCGCGGGCACCTTGGTGACCTTCGCCCCGGCCGGGACGACGAAGTCGGTACGGGCCACCGACTCGGCGGAGCGCAGGTACGCCACCCACGCCGGGCCGTTGTTGCGGAAGCCGATCTCCGCCCGGACCGTGTCGCCGGGCTTGCCCGCGAGGGAGACCGGCCAGGCCACGAGGTCGGCGGTGTTCTTCGTACGGAAGTCGAACTCCTGGCGGTTGTTGCGCAGGTCGAGGTCCACCGACTCGGCGGCGGCCCCGGCCCCGGCCTTGGCCTTGCCCGGGCGGGCCTGCGCGGTGAGCTGCTTGCCACCGGCCGCCTTCTGCGACGTGTCGGCCTTGTCCGCCCTGCCGCTCCGGCTCGTCTGCGGCTGGCTCCCGTTCGCGTACACGGCGTACGTCAGCGAGTCGATGAAGGCGTGCGGCGCGGCGCGGAGGGTGAGCGAGCCGTCGAGCCCGTACACGGCGCCCGCCTCGTACTCGCCCTCCAGCAGGCACTGCACGGTGCTCCAGCCGGTGTTCCACGGCTGGTCCTGGACCGGGTCCTCGGAGTACGAGCAGTTGTCGTACTGCTCGACCAGGCCCATGCCGTGCGTGGTGCGGATCTCCAGCACCACGCCGTTCACGGACTCCGTGCCCTCGTTGGCGAAGACCACCGGCAGCGCCTGCTTGTCGCCCGGCTTCTGCTCCGTCCTGAGCTTCGCGCGGTCCATCACCAGGTCGGGGCCGCCGACCCGGACCTTGGTGGTGACGGGCTTGAAGGTGGCGCCCTCCGCCTTGCCGGTCAGCGTCAGGTCCGCGGTCGCGCCCAGCGCGCTGCCCTTGGCCGCGCCGAGGTCCAGCTCCACCACCGTGGTCTCGCCGCGCGACAGCGCCGGGCGCTTGCAGGTGACGGCCGCCGCGGTGAGCGCGCAGTCCGAGCCCTGGTGGTCGCCGAGCGCGACGTCGGCGATGCCCTTGAGGGGGGCCAGGTCGATCGTGAAGGTGCTCGCGCGGCCGAAGGCCGCGGCCGTGTCGTTGACGAGCCGGAACTCCACCGAGGTCTTCCGCGGTCCGTCGCCGCCCTGCCCCGGGTGCGGGCGCAGGCCGGTCTCGGCCGGCCCGGTGAGGGTGAAGACGGGGTCCGCGGCGTGCGCGGGAGTGGCGGCGAGCCCCAGGGCGACGAGGCCGCAGGCAGCCAGCAGGGAGATGCGCTTTCTCATACAGCGTTGACGGCCGAGCGCCGGTCGCAGTTGCACCCGCCACCGTGTGATCGACGCCACAGCCCGGCATGGCGGATTCCGGTACAACCATCAAGGCTGAACATCTGTCACCTATGTACCGCGGTGGGTACCGCGCTCGGAGGGGGAGCGCGGTACCCATCGCTGTCAGCCGGGAGTACCCGCCAGCGTCAGCCCGGTCAGCCCAGTCAGCCCGCCGGCTCCGCGTGCCGCGGCGGGATCTCCGGCACCGCGAGGAACGGCAGCCGCAGCGCGCCGAAGGCATCCTTCGGCACCGCCGGACGGACCGGTTCCACCGCCTCCAGGCGCACGTACTCCGCCCCCTGCGCGGGCCGCGGGTCCGCCTCGCCCTTGTTCGGCCAGTACGACATCGCCCGCTCCGCCTGCGCCGTGATCGTCAGCGAGGGGTTGACGCCGAGGTTCGCGGAGACGGCCGCGCCGTCCACCACCGAGATGCCCGGGTGCCCGTAGAGGCGGTGGTACGGGTCCACCACGCCCTCCCGCTCCGACGCCCCGATGGGGCAGCCGCCGAGGAAGTGCGCCGTCAGCGGGGTGCCCATCAGCTCGCCGATGTTGCTGCCCGCGAAGCCGTTGATCTCCTCGGCCAGCAGGGTCGCGGCGCGGGTGGCCTCCGCGATCTGCACCGGGTTGGGGGCGCCGTGGCCCTGGCGGGCCGTGAGCAGCCCCTTTCCGATTCCGCCCGGTTTGCGGTAGGTGGTCAGGGAGTTGTCCAGGGACTGCATGACCAGGCCGATGATGGTCCGCTCCGACCAGCGCCGGTTGGACAGCGAACGGGCCAGCTGGAGCGGGTGCTTGGCGGTCCTGGCCAGCCAGGCGCGGACCCGGTGGGCGCTGTAGGGGACCTGGAGGACGGTCATGAACCCCATGGCGTTGGAGCCCTTGCCGTAGCGGACCGGCTCGATGTGGGTGTCGGCGTTCGGGTGCACGGAGGAGGTGATGGCCACGCCCCGTGTGAAGTCCGCCCGCCGGTCGTGCCCGTGCCGGCTGCGGTAGCGGCGGTCGTCGGTCTGCGCGCCGACCAGGCCCTCGGAGTTGGTCCGGGTCAGCTCCCCGAGCCGCGACGACAGGTGCGGCAGCTCGCCCCGGTCGCGCATCGTGTGCAGCAGAGTCTGCGTGCCGTACGTACCCGCCGCGAGCACGACGTGCCGGGCGCGCAGCACCTTCGCCCTCCCCCGGCGGCGGCCGTCGGTGGGCACGGTGCGGACGCGCAGGCCGCCCGCCGGGTGCTCGGACAGGGCGGTGACGGTCGTCATCGGGTGGATGACGGCGCCGGCCCGCTCGGCCAGGTGCAGGTAGTTCTCGTTCAGGGTGTTCTTGGCTCCGTGCCGGCAGCCCGTCATGCACTCCCCGCACTCGGTGCACGCCTTCCGGGCGGGGCCCGCGCCGCCGAAGTACGGGTCGGCCACCTCCTCGCCGGGCCGGGCCCGGCTCGCGCCCGCCGCGTCCTCGCCGTCGCCGAAGAACACGCCGACGGGGGCCATGTGGAAGGTGTCCGCCACGCCCATCTTCGCGGCGGCGGCCCTGAGGTGGACGTCGGAGGGGGTCATGGTCGGGTTCAGCCGCACCCCGAGCATCCGGCGGGCCTGGTCGTAGTACGGGGCCAGTTCCTCGCGCCAGTCGGTGATGGCGGCCCACTGCCGGTCCAGGAAGAAGGCGTCCGGCGGCACGTACAGGGTGTTGGCGTAGTTGAGCGAGCCGCCGCCCACGCCGGCGCCCGCGAGCACCATCACATTGCCGAGCAGGTGGATGCGCTGGATCCCGTACAGCCCGAGGGCCGGGGCCCACAGGTAGTTCCGCAGGTCCCAGCTGTTCTTCGGCAGGCTCTCGCGGGTGAAGCGGCGCCCGGCCTCCAGGACACCGACCCGGTAGCCCTTCTCGGTGAGGCGCAGGGCCGAGACCGATCCGCCGAAGCCGGAGCCGATGACGAGGACGTCGTAGTCGTAGGCGTCGTCGTCGGTCACGTCGTCGTGCGACACGCAAAACCCCTTAGCGCAGTCGGAGGGCCTTCATGATCTGGAGGCTGCGGGTCATGAACGCCGCGTACTTCTCGTCGTCCATGCCGAGCGAGGGCGCCATCGGGACCAGCCGCTGGTGGGCGACGGTCTGGGCCTCGGTGTACTTGAGGATGCCCTCGGAGCCGTGCCGGCGGCCGAGCCCGGAGTCCTTCATGCCGCCCATGGGCGCCTGGGCGCTGCCGTAGGCGGGGGCGTAGCCCTCGTTGATGTTGACGGTGCCGGTCCGCAGGCGGGCGGCGACGGCGTGGCCGCGGCGGGCGTCCTTGGTCCAGACGCTGGAGTTCAGGCCGTAGGAGGTGGCGTTGGCCTCGGTGATCGCCGCGTCCTCGTCGGTGAAGCGGTAGATCGAGACGACCGGGCCGAAGGTCTCCTCGCCGCACACCGCCATCGGCGCCTCGACCCCGTCGAGGATGGTGGGCTCGTAGAAGAGCGGGCCGATGTCGGGTCGGGCGGTGCCGCCGGCGACGAGGGTGGCGCCCTTGGCGACGGCCTCGTCCACATGCCGCTGTACGGTCTCCAGCTGGCGCTCGCCGACCAGGGAGCCCATGTCCGCGCCGTAGGCGAGGGAGCTGCCCAGGCGCATGGCCCGGGTGCGGGCGGCGAAGCGCTCGACGAAGGCGTCCGCGATCGAGGCGTGGACGTAGAGCCGCTCGATGGAGATGCACAGCTGGCCGGCGGAGGAGAAGCAGGCGCGGACCGCGCCCGCGGCGGCCTTCTCCACATCGGCGTCGTGCAGGACGAGCATGGCGTTCTTGCCGCCGAGTTCGAGGGAGACCCCGACGAGGCGGGCCGCCGCGCCCTGGGCGACCTCGCGGCCGGTACGGGTGGAGCCGGTGAAGGAGACGTAGTCGGCGTGCCGGACCACCTCGGGGCCGACGACCGGGCCCTCCCCGAGGACGACCTGGAAGACCTCGGCGGGCAGTCCGGCCTCGATCAGCAGGTCCCGGGCCCACAGGGCGGTCAGCGCGGTCTCGGTGTCGGGCTTCATGACGAGCGCGTTGCCGGCCACGAAGGCGGGCAGGGCGTCACCGACCGACAGCTCCAGCGGGTAGTTCCAGGGGGCGATCTGGCCGACGACCCCGCGCGGCTGGCGCAGCTCGGTGACCTTGGTGAGGGTGGGCATGGCGCCCGTGTGGCCCTTGGGGCGCAGATAGGCGGGGGCCTTGCGGCCGTAGTGGCGCGCGGAGACGGCGACCGCCTGGACCTCCTCGTGGGCGTGCAGGCGGGCCTTGCCGGTCTCCAGCTGGATCAGGTCCAGGATCTCGGCCTGCCGGGCGAGCACCAGGTCGTGGAAGCGGAGCAGGACCGCGGCCCGCTGCCGGACCGGGACCGCCGCCCAGGCGGGCTGGGCGGCGCGGGCCCGTTCGAACGCCTCGGCGACATCCTCGGGCGTGGCCTCCGGGAGCTCCGCCAGCCGGTCCCCGGTGAAGGGGGTGTGGTTGGCGGTGCGGCCGGAGCCGATCACTCCGCGGGTCAGCCGGGCGACCAGGTCGGGGGTCACCACATCGGCGGCGGTGCGGGCACCGGCCGGGGCCGGGGCGACCGGGTTGGTGGGCCGCGGTGCGGTCCGGAGGGGGGCGGCGGGGGCCTGCGAGTCCGTCATGCCGGTGAGCGTATTGCGCCCGGGGACCTTTGGGTACCCGCCGGTAACCGGATTTTGCCATTTCCGCCAGTGATCACTGGCGGAATGGCGGCGGAGCGGAGGCGGCGGCCCCCTCAGCTCCCCTCGGCGGGCGGCTCCCAGCCGCTGAGCACGATGTCGAACTGCTGGCTGGTCGTGTGCCAGTCCGCGACCGGCCCCGACATGTAGATCGCGTACTCGGTGCCGTCCGGCGCCACGTACATCTGCTCCTTGGCCCGGCGGGGACCGGCGTGCGTGCCCTTCTCCGTCCAGGTGAAGTCCCAGATCGCGGCCCGGGTGCTGTCCCGGAAGGTGTTCTGGTTGAGCTTCTGGCGCTTGTAGTCCGTCCGCTTCTGCACCTGCTTCTCCAGGTCGAGCACGTGCGCGTACGGGTTGTCATAGTCCGGGGTGGTATCGGCCGCGATCCGGATGAAGTGCTTCCCGTTGTCCGGGGTGTAGTCGATCTGGTCGCCGTCCATCTGACGGGTCCAGCCGTCAGGGACGAAGAGGGTGAAGCCGGTGGGGTCGGTGACCCGCTGCCAGCCCGCCGGCGGGGCCGCCGCCTTCGGCTTCCCGTCGTCGGCCGACTGCCCGCCCTCGTCCGGCGCGCTCACCGCCCGGTCGCCACCCTTGGGGCCCGAGTCGCCGGTGTACTTGAGCACCGCGAACACCCCGCCGCCCCCGACCAGCGCCGCCACCAGGGCCACGGCCACGGCCCGCCCGCGCCAGCCGCGCGCCGCGTCGGCGCCCGCCACGGCCGGTACGGTCAGCTGCGGCTCCGGCATCGCGGCCGTCCGGCCGGCCGCCGGTGCGGCCTCCGCCGGAGGGGACGTTTCCTCGGGCGGCTCCTGCGCCGGGGCCAGCTCCTCGGAGGACACCGCGCGCGTGGGTACGTACGCCTGCGCCGCCTTCGGCTCGCGGCCCTCCATCGCCTCCAGCAGCATCCGCTCGGCCTCCTCGGCCGAGGGGCGCTGCGTCGGGTCCTTGCGCAGCAGGGCCGTGATCACCGGGCCCAGCGCACCGGACTGGCGCAGCGCCGGCGGCTCGTCGTTGACGACGGCCTGGAGGCTGGAGATGGGCGACGTACGGCGGAAGGGGGACCGGGCCTCCACCGCCGTGTAGAGGGTCGCGCCCAGGGACCACAGGTCGGAGGAGGGGTCGGGGATCCCGCCGGTGACCCGCTCGGGGGCCAGGTAGTCGATGGAGCCGACGATCTCACCGGTACGGGTGATCGAGGAGTCGCCCTCGATGGCGGCGATACCGAAGTCCGTGAGCAGCACCCGCCCGTCCTTGGCGAGCAGCACATTGCCCGGCTTGACGTCCCGGTGCAGTACGCCGACCGCGTGCGCGGCGCGCAGCGCGCCCAGCACGTGCAGCCCGATGCGGGCCGCCTCGCGGGGCTCGATACGGCCGGCCGCCTTGGCCGCGTCCGCGAGGGAGGGGCCGTCGATGTACTCCATGACGATCCACGGCCGGTCGTCGTGCTCCAGCACGTCGTGGACGGTGACGACCGCCGGGTGCTGGATGCGGGCCGCGGCCCGCGCCTCCTTCTGCGTCCGGGCGTGCATGACGTCCCGGTCGGCCTGGGCGACGTACAGACCCGCCGTCAGTTCCTTGACGGCAACGGTCCTGTGGAGCAGCTCGTCATGCGCGCGCCACACCTTGCCCATGCCGCCGCGGCCGATCGGCTCGACGAGCCGGTACCGGCCCGCCAGCACGGCGCCCCCACCTGTCTGCTGTTCCACGAATTCCCGCCGCTCTCTGCACTTCAGGCCAGATTACGGAGCCCACGGGGGCTGCTGGAACCGCCGGGGCGCCGAAAGACGGCACTGTGACGCAATCGCCGTACTGATCCGTCGTCAGTATCCGTCTCAACCGCCCGCCTTGTAACTCGCCGTGGCCTTCTCGAAGACCTCGGTGACCTTGGACTGCTCGTCCTCCGGTCCGGTGACGAGGACGACGTGGTAGCTGCCGGCGAGGGCGACGACGAAGTTGCGGGCGTAGACGTTGCGGCCGGTGCCGTCGATCCAGGTGTAGCGGCCGGTGGCGCGCATCTGCTGGCCGACGGTGGTGGTCTTCACCTCGCCGACGGTGGACCAGGTGGACGTCCGGTACGGGGTCAGCTCCGGCTCCTTGTCCTTCTGGTAGGCCGCCGGGTCCGGATTGCCCTGCACCTTGTCCCGGCCGGGGACCACGGTGAGCACGAACTGCCCGTCGGTGTACCGGACCTGGCCCGCCTCGTTGATCCCGCGGCGCTCCCAGCCCTCGGGGACGGCGATCTCGAAGTGCTCGGGGTCCTGCTGGGTGGTGTACCCGGGCGGGGCGGGGGCGGGGGCGGGGGCGGACTGGGAGGGGGCGGGGGGTGTGGGCCGGGGGGCCGGGGGCGCGCTGGTGGCGGGGGCGGGACTCGCCGGGGCCGGGCTCGCCGGGGCGGCACCGCCTCCCTGGTCGCTCTGGTCCGCGCGGGGCATGAACAGCACGGCGTACGCGACGCCTGCGGCGAGCAGGGCCAGGATCCCGAGCAGCAGGGTCCGGCCGAGGGCGCGGGGCTTGCGGGGGCCCGCGGGGTTGCGGTGCCGCCCGTGGACCTCGCCGCGGCGGCGGACGACGGGCAGGCGGGCGGGGTCCGGCTCGGGCATCGGCAGCATGTGCAGCCCGGCGTCGGGCTCGGGCGCGGAGCGCACGAGGGAACGCAGCCAGCCGCGCAGCTCCTCGAAGTCGGGCCGCTCGGTGGGGTCCTGGCGCAGCAGCGACTCGACGATCGGCCGCAGCGCCCCGCACTCCTCCGCGAAGGCGGGGGGCTCGGCGCAGACCATCTCGACCAGTTCGGCGACGCTGTCCTCGGGGTAGGGGGCGTGCCCCTGCACGGCGCGGTAGAGCAGCGCGCCGAGCGCCCAGAGGTCGGTGGCGGGGCCGACGGGGGCGGCGAGCTGCCAGTGCCCGTGCACGGGCCCGGCCTGCTCGGGCGCCCACCGCTCGGTGACGGCCCCGACGACGGCCATCCGCGTCTGCCGAGCCCGCTCGGCATCAAGCCCACTCGGCCCCCCGCCCCGCACCCCACCCCACCCGGCGGGTACCACGGGCGCGGGAACAGGGCCGACGCCGCCATGCCCACCCTCCACTTCGGCCTGCCGGTAACCGTGCGGCAGGGCCAACTGCCCGGGCAGCGGTGCGGGCTGACCGTTCTGGCCTGGCCGACTGGGCTGGCCCGGCTGGCCCGGCAGCGGCGCGGGGTGGCCGGACTGGCCGTGCTGCGGCGCGGGGTGGCCGGACTGGCCGTGCTGCGGCGCGGGGTGGCCGGGCCGACCCGACTCCGGCGCGGGCTGGCCCGGCAGCGGCGCGGGCTGACCCGACTGCCCGGGCTGGCCCGGCTGCGGAGCGGGGTGGCCCGACTGGCCAGGCTGCGGCGCGGGTTGACCCGACTGGCCGAGCTGCGGAGCGGGGTGGCTCGACTGGCCCGGCTGTCCTGGCTGCGGCGTGGCGGAGGGCGCGTACGCCGCCCCGCCAGCCCCTCGGGGGCCGGGGGCGGCCCCGGAGCCCGCCCAGGGCGCCGCTCCGGCCTCGGAGCCCGGCCCGTGGGCGGAGCCGGACGCCTCCCGGTGTGCCGGTCCACTTTCGCTTCCCGGCCGAAGCCCGGCGCCCGGCCCAGGCTCCAGCGCGGCCCCGGTTACCGCGCCAGAATCGAACCCCGCTCCCGATGCGGGGCCATGCCCGGACGCGGATCCGGAACCCGATCCCCGCTCGGTGTCGGAGCCGGGCCGGAGTGTCGGGCCCTGCCCGGACGCAGGCCCGGAACGGGTCCCCGGTTCCATTCCGGAGCCCGGCTGGGCGGCCGGGCCGGAACCGTCTGCCGGCCGGGGGCCGAATGCCGATCCCGGCCCCAGCTCGGGTACGGACCCCGGCGCGGTTCCAAGTCCATGGCCTGCGTCCGGTCCGGCTTCGGTCCCGGATCCGGGCCGGTAAGCCGCAGGGGGGTGGGTTCCCGGCCGCGGTGCCGACTCGGGGCCGGACGCCGGTCCGGGGCCGAAGCCCGGCTGGGGGTCGGGTGCCGACCCGGATTCGGATCCCGGTCGGGGCGCCGGACCGTGCCCGAACGCAGCTCCGGGATTGGCCCCCGGCTCGGCGTCAAAGCCTGGCAGGGGTGCCGGGGTGCGCCCGGAAGCGGGCCCGTTCGCGGACGCCGGGGCGGGACCGGATCCCGGCCGGGGGTCGAATTCCGATCCGGGACCCAGCGCGGGTGCGGACCCCGGGGCGGCGTCGGGGTCATAGGCCCGCTCGGGACTGGTTCGCGGTCGCGGGGCCGGGCCCGGACCGAAAGCCGCCCCTGGGCTGGAGGCGGGACCCGAGCCGGTGTCCGGTTCCGGGGTGGCTGCGGGGAGGGCGGGGCGGCGGGGGGTGGCGCCGTGCCAGGGGGTGGCGGTCTGCGGGCCGCCGTACGGGTACGAGTACCCCTGCGGGATGGTCGAGCCCGAAGGGCGACGCTCCGCTTCGAGCTCGGGGGCGGTACGGCCCTCGTTCTCCCGGGCCGCCGCCCGGCGCTGTGCGGTGATACGGGCCGCGGCCTGGGCCCCGGCCCGGTAGGCCGCGATGGCTCCGGCCCGGGCCGCCGCCTGGGGGTCGGGCCGGTTCTGCGGGGCCTCGGGGTCGATGTGGTCGGTGTACCGCGGGGTGGTGTCGTAGCCGGGCGCGACGATCGGCGCGTACTCGGCGGGCGAGGGCGGCGTGATCTGCGGCCGCTCCCCGGCCTCCGGGTCACCGGACGCCGGGACCCGGCCGGTGCCGGGGAGGTGTGCGGGCACAGGTGCCCAGTCCTTGCCGGGACCGGAATCGGCGGACTCGGCGGAATCCCTCCTCCACCAAGCACCGGAGTCACCCGACTCGACGGGCTCCACGGCCCCACCGGGCCCAGGCCCAGCGTCCTGGTCGGGCCCCAAACGATACCCAGCGCCGTTACCGGCGGAATCAAGGGACGCCGGGGCTCCGCCCGGAGCAGCGGGCTGTGCAGGCGCGGGCGCCCAGCCAGTACCGGGACCCGCAGGATCACCGGACGCCGGGGCCCAGCGGGGGCCAGGTTCGGCGGACCCGTCGGGCGCCTGCGCCCAGTCAGGGCCGACGTCGGCGAACTGGGCCGGCCCCGAGGGGTATCCAGCGCCGGGAGCGGCAGTCGGGGCGGGCGCGGGCGTCCACCCCGTGCCGGGGCCGGCGGAGTCAGGTGACGCCGGGTCCCAGCCGGGGCCGGAGGCAGCGGACCCGTCGGGCGACTGGGCCCGGTCGGGGCCGAAACCGGCGGACTGGTTAGGCCCTAAGGCGTATCCCGCACCGGGACCGGCGGAGTCAGGAGATCCCGGGACCCAGCCGGGGCCAGGTTCGGCGGACTCGTCAGGCGCCTGCGCCCAGTCAGGGCCGACGTCAGCGGACTGAGCGGGACCCGAGGCGTATCCGGTACCGGGAGCGGCGAACTTGGTGGGCGCGGGCGCCCAGCCCGTACCGGGACCGGCCGAGTCAGGAGACGCCGGGGCCCCGCCGGGGCCGGAGGCAGCGGCCCCGTCAGGCGTCTGCTCCCAGTCAGGACCGACGTCAGCGGACTGAGCTGGACCCGAGGCGTATCCAGTACCGGGAGCAGCAGGCGAGGTGGGCGCGGGCGTCCACCCCGCACCCGGACCGGCCGAGTCAGGGGACGCCGAGTCCCAGCCGGGGCCGGAGGCAGCGGACCCGTCAGGCGTCTGCTCCCAGTCAGGACCGACGTCAGCGGACTGAGCTGGACCTGAGGGGTATTCAGCGCCGGGAGCTGCGGACTTGGTGGGCGGGAGCGCCCAGCCCGCACCCGGACCGGCGGAGTCAGGGGGCTCCCCGGGCCCGGAGTTGGCGGACTCGGGGAGGGCCGGGGCCCACCCTGGGCCGGAGTTGGCCGGGTCAGCGGGAGCCGGGGACCGGCCAGGGCCCGAGTTGGCCGGACCGGCGAGAGCCGGGGCCCACCCAGGACCGGAGTTGGCCGGACCGGCGGGAGTCAGGGCCTGGTCAGGGCCCGAGTTGGCCGGACCGGCGGCAGCCGGGACCCGCCCAGGGCCGGAATTGGCCGGACCGGCGGCAGCCGGGGCCCACCCAGGGCCGGAGTTGGCCGGATCGGCGGGCGCCGTGGCGCGGCCGGGAGTGGACGGCTCGGCCGGGGACGCCAAGGGCCCGGCGTCGGCGGAAGGAGGCGGCGGGGGCTGGCTACGGACGGGCGTGGTGGGGGCCGGGGCCCAGCCTGTGGTGGGCGTGGGGGGCGGGGACCAGTTCGGGTCCGGGTCCGGTGGCGGTGGGACCGGGTCGTAGCCGGACAGGGCCTCCTCCGCCGCGCCCGCCGCCAGGCCCGTCAGGACCACGCGGCCGTCCTCGCAGACGAGCACCGTGCGGACCGTGATGTTCCGGTGGGTCCAGCCGTGCGCGTGCAGCACCCGCAGCGCGGTCAGTACGTCCGACGCGACCTCCGCCGCCCGGTACGGGCTCAGCGGCGCGTCCGCGATCAGCGCGGCCAGCGGCCTCGCCGGAACCAGTTCGCTCACTATCCACAGCGAGTCGCCCTCGGCGAACACGTCGAAGACCTGGTCCAGCCGAGGATGGTCGGGGATGGAGGCCGCCGCCTGCGCGGCCTCGATCGCCCGCCGCACAGCGGGCAGATCAGCCGACCCACGCCCACGCCCGCCCCCCGGCGCACCCGGCGCCGCCGGTACGGCCCGGCTCCCCTCCACCAGCTCCGCGTCCACGACCTCCGGCAACGGCACCTGCCGCACCAGCACTTCCTGCCCGCTGCGCGTGTCGAACGCCCGGGTCTCGACCAGCTCGTACTCGTCCGACGGCGGCAACGGCAGGCGGTAGCGGCCGGCCAGGATCCGGCCCGCGTACTCCTCCACATCGCCTCCCCCGAGTGCGGCTGACCCCCCATGGCCCCGCTGACACGATACGTCGCCGCGGGCACCCGCGTCCCGGTGTCAGCCCAGAGGCTGGAAGGTCTGGAAGGCGACGTTACGCATCTGCGTGCACTCCGGGCCGTCCCACTGATCCGCCGCGCAGCTGATCATGATGGCGTAGCCGTGGCTCCCGTCCACCTTGAAGCCGCGGTTCAGGACCCGGACCTTGATGCCCTTCTGCTCCCGCTCGAACTCCCAGTCCGCGACCGTAGGGTAACCCCGGTAGTCCACCTGGTCGATGCGGATCGTCCGGTACCCCTTGCTGCTGCCGGCCACGCCCGAGACCGCCTTGGTCCACGCCAGACGGGCGTCGTTCCCGGGCGAGTTGGTGTGGTCGACCTGGATCCGCGGGAAGCCGCCGTCGCGGTTGTATATGGCGCCGGAGTTCTCGCCCGCTATGGCGTCCATCTTGAAGCCCTCGGGCATCGCCATGGAGAAGTGGAAGGCGAAGTCCTGCACCATCGTGTATCCGGCGGGCAGTTCACCGCCGGGGCCGACGCCACCGGTGGTATTGCCCTGTCCCTGGCCCTGGCCCTGGCCCTGCGCCGCGCCCGCGCTCTGCTGGCCCTGGCCGTCCGGCTGACCGGCGTTCCCGTTTCCGGTGCCGTTACCCGTGCCCGCGTTGCCGGCGCCGGCCGCCGCCTCGCCACCGTTCTGCGAGGGCTTCGGGGAGGTCTGGCCGTTGCCGCCCGGGTCCTGCGGGGCGGAGGCGGCCGGGGTGGCCTTGCCGTCCTGGCCGTTCTTGCCCTGGTTCCGGGTGTCCTTGTCGTCGCCGCTGAGGGCGTAGGCGATGAGCGAGCCGACCACCGCCAGCACCGCGACCACGGCCACCACCGCGAGCACGATCGTCCGGCGCGGCATGACATCGGTGAGCGGAGCCGGCACGCGGCCCGGCCTCGGCTTCGGCGCCTCCGCGGCCGAGGCGGCCGCCGGGGCGGCGGCAGCGGTGGCGGCCGAGACCGACGCCGCCTTGCGGGCCGCCTTCAACGCGGCCCGCGCGCGGTCGCGCTGCTCGCGCTCGCGCCGGTCCCGCTCTTTCTTCGCCGCCTTCTCGGCCGCCTTGTCGGCGGCGGCCTTCTCCGCCGCCTCCTTGGCGTCCGCGAGGGAGATCTGCCGGGTCTCCTCGGCCGCCGCGACCGCCACGGGGGCGGGTACGGGCTCGGGGGCCGCGAGGACGGCGGTGAGCATGGTGCGGGCGCGGGCCTCGTCGAGACGGCGGTCGGGGTCCTTGACCAGCAGGCCGTAGATGACCTCGGTGAGCGGGCCCGCGTTCTTCGGCGGCTCGACCGGCTCGGTCATCACCGCGGTGAGGGTGGCGAGGGCGGAGCCCTTGTCGTACGGGGGCACGCCCTCCACCGACGCGTAGAGCAGGCCGCCCAGCGACCACATGTCGGCGGGCGGACCGGGCTTCTGGCCGCGGGCGCGCTCGGGCGAGATGTAGGAGGGGGCGCCGACGAGCATGCCGGTGGAGGTGACGGAGGGGTCGCCCTCCACCTGCGCGATGCCGAAGTCGGTGAGGACGACGCGGCCGCTGCCGGCGATGAGCACGTTGGACGGCTTGACGTCGCGGTGCAGGATGCCCTGGCCGTGCGCGGCGCGCAGTACGTCGAGCACGGCGAGGCCGACCTCGGCCGCGCGGTGCGGGGTGAGGGGGCCGTTCTCGCGGATGAACTCGGCGAGGGAGGGGCCCTCGATGAGCTCCATGACGATCCACGGCCGGCCGTCCTCGTCGACGACGTCGTAGACGGTGACGGCGCCGCCGCTGCGGATCCGGGCGATGGCCTTGGCCTCGCGGAGGGTACGGGTGATCAGACGGCGCTTCTCGTCCTCGTCGACGCCGTTGCCGAAGCGGAGTTCCTTGACGGCGACGGTACGGCCCAGGGTCTCGTCCTGGGCCCGCCATACGGTGCCCATGCCGCCCTTGCCGAGCACGGCGCGCAGCCGGTAGCGCCCCGCGAGCAGACGCCCCTCGTCCTGCCCGTTGTCGGCGGCCTTCGCGGCAGCGGCCTTGACGGCGGCCGCCACGGCGTCGGCCTTTTCGACCACGGGATTGACGGCAGGGGCGGACTTCACCGAAGCGGCCGCGCCCTCTTCCGGCTCCGCCGGAGCGGAGGCGGCGTCAGCCGCGGGCTTCGCAGCCCCGGCCTTGCCCAGCCGCCCCTTGGCCGGTGCGGCCTCGGCATCCGGCTTCGCCGCAACGGGAGCGTCCTCGGCGGCTGCCTTGCTCAGGCGGCCCTTCGCGGGCGCGGCCTCGCCCGCGCCGGCGCCCGGCTCCGCCGAAGCGGAAGCACCGTCAGCCGCGCCAGAGTCGGAGGCACCCTTGCTCAGCCGGTCCTTGGCGGGCGCGGCCTCGGCCTCGCCGGACGGCGGCTCCACCGCCGGGGTGGCAGCCCCGGCAGCGCCCTTGCTCAGCCGGTCCTTCGCCGGAGCGGAAGCCGCGTCAGCCGGGCCCGGGGTGGCAGCCCCGGCTTCGGCCGCGTCGGCCTCCGGCTTCGCAGAAGCCGCTTCGGCCTCGCCCGCGTCGGCGGCAGGCGGCGACGGCTCGGCCTCGGGCGACGACGCATCGGCCCCGGCCCCGCCCCGCCCGGCGCCGACCCTCGGCTTCGGGACGCTCGGCTTCGCGTCGCCAGCCTCCACCGCAGGCCCCGGCTTCGCGTCGCCGGCCTGCGCCGCAGCCCCCGGCTTCGCGTCGTCAGCGCGCGCCGCAGGCCCCCGCTTCGGCGGGGCGGACGCGGCGTCGGGCTCGGTCCCGGCCGAATCCGTACCGTCGAGCGGCGCCGCAGGCGCAACGGCGGGTGACTCGGTGTGCTCCGGCTTCGACATGCGTCCCCTCTGCGATCGCGCCGCTGCTCCGCCTGCCCCAGCGGCTGAGCGACCCGGCGTCCGGGGCCCACGGTAACCCGCCCCGGCAGAGCCCTCATTGTTCCTCACTCCGCAACGGACGGGCCCCCCGGGTCTGCGGTTCCCCCTTCCGCATTCCGGACTTACAACGGAACGATGTCGGGCGCCCCCAGCCGCGCCGCGTCCGCCGTCTGGTCGTCGGGCTGACGCTGCGATTCCCGTTCCGCCTGCACCCTCTTCTCGTAGTGCTCCACTTCCTTCTCGATCTGCTGCTTGTCCCAGCCCAGCACCGGCGCCATCAACTCGGCGCACTCCCGCGCCGACCGCGTCCCCCGGTCGAAGGTCTCGATCGAGATCCGCGTACGCCGCGTCAGCACGTCGTCCAGATGCCGCGCCCCCTCGTGCGAGGCGGCGTACACGATCTCCGCCCGCAGGTAGTCGTCCGCGCCGGTCACCGCCCTGCCCAGCCCCGGATCGGCCGCGATCAGGTCCAGCAGTTCCTCCGTCAGCGACCCGTACCGGTTCAACAGGTGCTCCACCCGCACCACATGAAGGCCCGTCCGCGCCGCGATCCGCGCCCGCGCGTTCCACAGCGCCCGGTACCCCTCGGCCCCCACCAGCGGCACGTCCTCCGTCACGCACGGCGCCACCCGCTGGTCCAGCCCGTGCACCGCCTCGTCCACCGCGTCCTTCGCCATCACCCGGTACGTGGTGTACTTGCCGCCCGCCACCACCACCAGCCCCGGAACCGGATGGGCCACCGTGTGCTCGCGCGACAGCTTGCTCGTCGCGTCGGACTCCCCGGCCAGCAGCGGCCGCAGGCCCGCGTACACGCCCTGGACGTCGTCGCGCGTGAGTGGCACGGCCAGCACCGAGTTCACGTGTTCCAGCAGGTAGTCGATGTCCGCGCTCGACGCCGCCGGATGCGCCTTGTCCAGGTCCCAGTCGGTGTCCGTCGTGCCCACGATCCAGTGCCGGCCCCACGGGATGACGAACAGCACGGACTTCTCGGTCCGCAGGATCAGCCCGGTGCTCGAATGGATCCGGTCCTTGGGCACCACCAGATGGATGCCCTTCGAGGCCCGTACGTGGAACTGCCCGCGCTCCCCGATCAGCGCCTGCGTGTCATCCGTCCACACGCCCGTCGCGTTGACGACCTGCTTCGCGCGGATCTCGTACTCGACCCCGCCCTCCACGTCCCGCACGCGCGCGCCGACCACCCGTTCGCCCTCGCGCAGGAAGCCGATGACCCTCGCCCGGTTGGCGCAGTGCGCCCCGTACACCGCGGCCGTCCGCACGAGCGCGGTGACGTAGCGCGCGTCGTCCATCTGGGCGTCGTAGTACTGGAGGGCGCCCACCAGCGCGTCCTTGCGCAGGGCCGGAGCCACCCGCAGGGCCCGGGTCCGCGACAGGTGCCGGTGCAGCGGCAGGCCGCGCCCGTGGCCGCTGGAGACGGACATCGCGTCGTACAGCGCGACGCCCGAGCCCGCGTAGAAACGCTCCCAGCCCTTGTGCTGCAACGGGTACAGGAACGGCACCGGCTTCACCAGGTGCGGGGCGAGCCGCTCCAGCAGCAGGCCGCGCTCTTTCAGCGCCTCCCGGACGAGCGCGAAGTCCAGCATCTCCAGATACCGCAGACCGCCGTGGATCAGCTTGCTCGACCGGCTGGAGGTGCCCGAGGCCCAGTCCCGGGCCTCGACCAGGCCGGTGGACAGGCCCCGGGTCACGGCGTCGAGCGCGGTGCCGGCGCCCACCACGCCCGCGCCCACGACCAGCACGTCCAGCTCGCGCTCGGCCATCCGGGCGAGGGCCTCGGCCCGCTGCTCCGGCCCCAGTGTCGCTGTCCTCACGGCTGCCTCCCGTTGGTGCGGGTGATCCCGCTCACATGCCCCGTTCCATGATTCTGACCCGCCGGCCCGACATCAGCCACCGCCTGTGGACAACCCGGCGACAACACAACAATGACGCTCGCTCCAGAATGCGACATATCTGTCATATATAAGCCTAGTCTGACATTGCGCCAGCTCCCGTGCCCCACGGAGGACTTGCGACGCAGCCCCGCACGCCAGGGAAGGGACGGCATCCCCCATGCCCGCAGACCTCGCCGTCATCGGACTCGGCCACCTCGGCCTGCCCCTCGCGCAGGCGGCGGTCGCCGCCGGGATCGAGACGGTCGGCTACGACAGCGGCCCGGTCACCGACTCCACTCTCACCGCTGCCGAGATCCGCCGCATGTCGGCGGCCGGCTTCCGGGTCACCACCAACCCCGCCGAGCTCGGCCGGGTCCGCACGGCCGTCATCTGCGCGCCCACCCAGCTGGGGGCCGACCGCGCACTGGACCTCTCCGCCGTGGGCGAGGCCGGCCGGGCCCTCGCGGCCCGGCTGCGCCCGCACACCACCGTGATCCTCGAATCCGCCGCCCATCCGGGTGTCACCGAGGACTACCTGCGCCCGATCCTCGAAGCGGGCTCCGGGCTGCGCGCCGGACGCGATTTCCACCTCGCGTACTCCCCCAGCCGCCACGACCCCGGCAACCGCACCCACGGCATCGCCAACACCCCCAAGGTGATCGGCGGCCTCACCCCCGCCTGCACCGAGTCCGCGCACGCCTTCTACGCCCGCCTCACCGAGAAGGTGGTCCGCGCCCGCGGGCTGCGCGAGGCGGAGACCGTACAGCTCCTGGAGACGAACTACCGGCACGTCAACATCGCCCTGATGAACGAGATGGCCGTGCTCTGCCACGACCTCGGCGTGGACCTGTGGGACGTCATCCGCTGCGCCGAGACCAAGCCGTACGGATTCCAGGCATTCCGCCCCGGCCCGGGCGTCGGCGGCCACGGCGTCCCCCTGGACCCGAACTACCTCCCCCACACCACCCGCACCCCCGGCCACCCGCTGCGCATGGTCGGACTGGCGCAGGAGATCAACAACCGGATGCCGCAGTACGTCATCCAGCGCTCCGCCACCCTGCTGAACGAGCACGGCAAATCCGCCCGCGGGGCCCGCGTCCTGCTGCTCGGCGTGACGTACAAGCCGGACCTGGCCGACCAGGAGGGCTCCCCGGCCCGCGAGATCGCCAGCCGGCTGATCGACCTGGGCGCGCTGATCAGCTACCACGACCCGTACATCACGGGCTGGCGGGTCCGCGACCAGCCGGTCCCGCGCGCGGAGTCCCTGTACGAGGCCGCGGCCCACGCGGACCTGACGATCCTGCTCCAGCACCACCGCACGTACGACCTCCAGGGCCTGGCGGTGAAGGCCCAGCTCCTCCTGGACACCCGCGGCGCCAGCCCGGCGGGCGCGGCCCACCGCCTCTGACCGCCGAAAACCCCCCAGGGCTTGTCGCAGGTGCCTGCTAGCCTTCGGCGTCACTTATCTCGCACTTATGTGTCACGGACACCTGTGCGATCTTCATCCCTGGGGGGACCTCGCATGACCCAGAACTTCCAGCCGCCCGCACCCGCCTCCTACACCCCGGCCCCCGCGCCGGCCCCGGCCCGCGGCGGCAACATCGGTCTGGGCATCGCCGCGGCCGTGGGCGCCGCGCTGGTCCTCGCCGCCGTGTACGGCGCGGTCATCGGCACCACCAAGTACGAGATCGGCTACGCCGCCGTCGCCGTCGGCGCCGTGATCGGCCTCGCCGCGGGCAAGGTCGGCGGCCGCAACCCGGTCCTGCCGGTCCTGAGCGTCCTCCTCGCCCTGGCCGCCGTCCTCGGCGGCCAGATGTTCGGCCTGGCGATGATCGTGGCCGACCAGAACTCCGTCTCCACCACCGACGTCCTGAACCTCGGCGTCTCCCTGCTGTTCGAGGGCTGGAAGGAGAACGCCGACCCGATGACGTTCCTCTTCTTCGCCATCGGCGGCTACGCGGCCTTCCAGACGGCCCGCAAGACCGCCCACTGAGGCACCGGCCGCCCCCGCGGCCCGTACGCAGCGGCGCCGTCACGGCGTGTATCTGGCTGCTGGGCACCGTCCTGCGCCTGTTCGTGGACCGGGATCCTGCGCAAGCGCCGCCGCGGCGACGGCCGATCCGGCCGTCGGCACGCCGAAGGGCCCGGCCCCCAGGACAGGGGCAGGGCCCTTCGGTGTGGCCTGCCGCGGGTCAGCGGCGGTGCTGGGAGTCGGCGACCGTGACCTCTACGCGCTGGAACTCCTTGAGTTCGCTGTAGCCCGTCGTGGCCATCGAGCGGCGCAGGGCGCCGAAGATGTTCATCGAGCCGTCGGGGCTGTGCGAGGGGCCGGTCAGGATCTCCTCGGTGGTGCCCACCGTGCCGAGGTCGACCTTCTTGCCGCGCGGCACGTCCTCGTGGACGGCCTCCATGCCCCAGTGGTTGCCCCGGCCCGGCGCGTCGGTGGCGCGGGCCAGCGGGGAGCCCATCATCACGGCGTCGGCGCCGCAGGCCACGGCCTTCGGGATGTCGCCCGACCAGCCCACGCCGCCGTCGGCGATGACGTGCACGTAGCGGCCGCCGGACTCGTCCATGTAGTCGCGGCGGGCCGCGGCCACGTCCGCGACGGCCGTCGCCATCGGGACCTGGATGCCGAGCACGTTGCGCGTGGTGTGCGCCGCACCGCCGCCGAAGCCGACCAGGACGCCCGCCGCGCCGGTGCGCATCAGGTGCAGGGCCGCGGTGTAGGTGGCGCAGCCGCCCACGATGACCGGGACGTCGAGCTCGTAGATGAACTGCTTGAGGTTCAGCGGCTCGGCCGCGCCCGAGACGTGCTCGGCGGAGACGGTGGTGCCGCGGATCACGAAGATGTCCACGCCCGCGTCGACCACGGCCTTGGAGAACTGTGCGGTGCGCTGCGGGGAGAGCGCGGCGGCGGTGACGACGCCGGAGTCGCGCACCTCCTTGATGCGCCGGCCGATCAGGTCGGCCTGGATCGGCGCGGAGTAGATCTCCTGGAGGCGGCGGGTGGCGGCCTCCTCGTCCAGCTCCGTGATCTCGTCGAGCAGCGGCTGCGGGTCCTCGTAGCGGGTCCACAGACCTTCGAGGTTCAGCACGCCGAGGCCGCCGAGCTCACCGATGCGGATGGCGGTCTGCGGGGAGACGACCGAGTCCATGGGGGCGGCCAGGAAGGGGAGCTCAAAGCGGTACGCGTCGATCTGCCAGGCGATCGAGACCTCCTTCGGGTCCCGGGTACGCCGGCTCGGGACGATGGCGATGTCGTCGAACGCGTACGCCCTGCGGCCGCGCTTGCCGCGCCCGATCTCGATCTCAGTCACGTGTGGTGGCCTTTCCTCTGGGTCTGCCCGTCCAGTATCCCCGAACGCCGGGGAGCCGCGTTCCGCCGACCACCGTACGGACGTCACGCGCGAGGGGCGGACCCGGTGACCGGGTCCGCCCCTCGGCGTACTGCGTGACGTCGTACCGCCCGCTCAGCCCTTGCGGCTGTAGTTCGGCGCCTCGACGGTCATCTGGATGTCGTGCGGGTGGCTCTCCTTGAGGCCCGCCGAGGTGATCCGGACGAAGCGGCCGTTGTCCTGGAGCTCCGGCACGGTGCGCCCGCCCACGTAGAACATCGACTGGCGCAGACCGCCGACGAGCTGGTGGACCACCGCGGCCAGCGGGCCGCGGTAGGGCACCTGGCCCTCGATGCCCTCGGGGATGAGCTTGTCGTCGCCGCCCACGCCCTCCTGGAAGTAGCGGTCCTTGGAGAAGGAGCGCTGGTCGCCGCGGGACTGCATCGCGCCGAGCGAGCCCATGCCGCGGTAGGACTTGAACTGCTTGCCGTTGATGAAGAGCAGCTCGCCCGGGGACTCCTCGCAGCCCGCGAGCAGCGAGCCGAGCATCACCGTGTCGGCGCCCGCGACCAGGGCCTTGGCGATGTCGCCGGAGTACTGCAGGCCGCCGTCGCCGATGACCGGGACGCCGGCCGCCTTGGCGGCGAGCGAAGCCTCGTAGATCGCGGTGACCTGCGGGACGCCGATGCCGGCGACGACGCGGGTGGTGCAGATGGAGCCGGGGCCCACGCCGACCTTGATGCCGTCGCAGCCGGCGTCGATCAGGGACTGGGCGCCGTCGCGGGTGGCGATGTTGCCGCCGATGACGTCCACGGAGGAGTTCGACTTGATCTTGGAGACCATGTCCCCGACC
Source organism: Streptomyces sp. NPDC047014 (assembly GCF_040644195.1). Lineage (NCBI taxonomy): Bacteria > Bacillati > Actinomycetota > Actinomycetes > Kitasatosporales > Streptomycetaceae > Streptomyces > Streptomyces sp. NPDC047014. The sequence continues at coordinate 41,761 of NZ_JBEYVX010000034.1, forward strand.
AGGCGGGAGTGGCCGTGGGCGGTGTCGACGACGATGAAGTCGGCACCGGCCTCGATCAGGGCCTGGGCGCGCTCGTAGGCGTCACCCGCGACGCCGACGGCCGCGCCGACGAGCAGCCGGCCGTCCTTGTCCTTGGCGGCGTTCGGGTACTTCTCGGCCTTGACGAAGTCCTTGACGGTGATGAGGCCCTTGAGGACGCCCGACTCGTCGACCAGCGGAAGCTTCTCGATCTTGTGGCGGCGCAGCAGCTCCATGGCGTCCACGCCCGAGATGCCGACCTTGCCGGTGACCAGCGGCATCGGGGTCATGACCTCGCGCACCTGGCGGCTGCGGTCCGACTCGAAGGCCATGTCGCGGTTGGTGACGATGCCGAGCAGCTTGCCCGCCGGGTCGGTGACCGGGACGCCGGAGATACGGAACTTCGCGCAGAGCTCGTCGGCCTCGCGCAGGGTCGCTTCCGGGTGCACCGTGATCGGGTCGCTGACCATGCCGGACTCGGAGCGCTTGACCAGGTCCACCTGGTTGGCCTGGTCGGCGATGGAGAGATTGCGGTGCAGCACGCCGACGCCGCCCTGGCGGGCCATAGCGATGGCCATGCGGGCCTCGGTGACCTTGTCCATCGCCGCGGAGAGCAGCGGGATGTTCACGCGCACGTTGCGGGAGATCAGGGAGGAGGTGTCGATGTCGTCCGGAGCCATGTCCGACGCGCCCGGCAGCAGCAGCACGTCGTCGTAGGTCAGTCCGAGCGTGGCGAATTTGTCGGGCACTCCAGTCGAACCGCTGTCAGTCATGACACCTTCCAAATGGTCTTGCTCAGCGCGGATGTCCATGCTAACGGGATACCGACGCGTCTCATTCCACGACCAAGGTCAACCGGAAGATTCGTAGTTTCCTACGTCGGCCACGCGGCCCGGCTACTGCTCGGCGAGCGCGCGGAGCCGGCTGAGCGCCCGGTGCTGGGCCACCCGCACGGCCCCCGGGGACATGCCGAGCATCTGCCCGGTCTCCTCCGCGGTCAGCCCGACGGCCACCCGCAGGACGAGCAGCTCGCGCTGGTTCTCCGGGAGGTTGGCCAGCAGCTTCTTGGCCCAGGCGGCGTCGCTGCTGAGCAGCGCGCGCTCCTCCGGGCCCAGCGAGTCGTCCGGCCGCTCGGGCATCTCGTCCGAGGGCACGGCCGTACTGCCCGGGTGCCGCATGGCGGCCCGCTGGAGGTCCGCGACCTTGTGGGCGGCGATGGCGAAGACGAACGCCTCGAAGGGCCGGCCGGTGTCCCGGTAGCGCGGGAGCGCCATCAGCACGGCGACGCAGACCTCCTGCGCCAGGTCCTCCACGAAGTGCCGGGCGTCGCCCGGGAGCCGCGACAGCCGGGTGCGGCAGTAGCGGATGGCGAGGGGGTGCACGAAGGCGAGCAGGTCGTGCGTGGCCTGCTCGTCGCCCTCCACCGCCCGGCGGACGAGCGCGCTGACGCCCCCGGTACCGCCGCCTCCGGCGGCGCCGGTGGGGCCTGTGGCCGCGGGGGACCCCAGGGCCTCGTCGTCGCGCATCAATCCATGGTGCCTTGACGCCGGAGCATCCGCGGCACCGCGGCCCGTGTTGTGCACAGAAGCGTTATGAGCGGGTGCGCCGGAGCTCATCATCTGCGCCCTCCCCTCCCCGCTCGGCCGAATAGTCCCCGAGAGACTCCACACCCTCAAGGATGCGGCATCGCGCACGAAGCGAGACGTCCCCCGGATTGTGCCCCGCCAATCCCCGGGTGCGCACCGGGTACGGCGGGACGGGGATGGCCCGCGGACAGGAGCCGGTACGAGGGGCGGGGCGCCCCGTCCACCGATGGCGGACGGGACCGCTCCCGACGATCCGCGGTGTACGGCGGACCGGGCCGGGCCCGGCCGCGGCCGGGGTCAGCGGACGAGACCCCAGCGGAAGCCGAGCGCCACGGCGTGCGCGCGGTCCGAGGCGCCGAGCTTCTTGAACAGCCGGCGGGCGTGCGTCTTGACCGTGTCCTCCGAGAGGAAGAGCTCGCGCCCGATCTCCGCGTTGGACCGGCCGTGGCTCATGCCCTCCAGCACCTGGATCTCGCGCGCGGTGAGGGTGGGCGCGGCGCCCATCTCCGCCGAGCGCAGCCGGCGCGGGGCCAGCCGCCAGGTCGGGTCGGCGAGGGCCTGGGTGACCGTGGCCCGCAGTTCGGCGCGCGAGGCGTCCTTGTGCAGGTAGCCGCGGGCGCCGGCGGCGACCGCGAGGGCCACGCCGTCCAGGTCCTCGGCGACCGTGAGCATGATGATGCGGGCCCCGGGGTCGGCCGAGAGGAGGCGGCGGACCGTCTCCACACCGCCGAGCCCGGGCATCCGTACATCCATCAGGATCAGGTCGGAGCGGTCGGCGCCCCAGCGGCGGAGGACTTCCTCGCCGTTGGCAGCCGTCGTCACACGCTCGACGCCGGGCACGGTGGCAACCGCGCGACGGAGCGCCTCTCGGGCAAGCGGGGAGTCGTCGCAGACGAGGACGGAAGTCATGACCGCCCTCCGCAGCTGCTGATGCGCGTCACCTTGAGCCTCCAGGCTGGTACGTATCGTCACCTGTGCGGTCGATGCCCCCGGACACCTGTCCGAGAACTTCTGAGTTCAACCGCCTTCGCACTCTCAACGATGGTCACTCGAAAGAGTTACGGGTCGGACGGACACCTTCGGCACTCTACGTGAGGAAGCGATCACGGCGGCGGAGGCGCGGGCCGCCTGTCCTCCATCTGGAGCTATGCCCTATTTGGCGGCTTTCCTTCCGTTTGGCACGTGTCTGAGGCTAGATTCCCAATGAGTCATATTTACATCTACTCGGACAGTAGGTGTGGAGACCTTTGGAGACATGGACCGTATCCGCCTCAGTACCGGCACCAAGAGGACTACCCATGGCAGATTTCTCCCGCCTCCCCGGACCCAACGCCGACCTCTGGGACTGGCAGCTGCTCGCTGCCTGCCGAGGGGTCGACAGCTCGCTCTTCTTCCACCCGGAAGGCGAGCGGGGTGCGGCCAGGAGCGCGCGCGAGACCTCGGCTAAAGAGGTCTGCATGCGCTGCCCGGTCCGCTCGGAATGCGCCGCGCACGCACTCGCCGTCCGTGAGCCCTACGGGGTGTGGGGCGGCCTCACCGAGGACGAGCGCGAGGAGCTGATGGGCCGCGCCCGCCACCGGCTCATCCCCGCGTCGAGCGCGATCGGTCGCGTCACCCCGGACTGAGTGCCGGCGGACCGACGAACCCCCCATCGAGCAGGAACGTTTCCTCCCGCCCTTCCGTCCGCCACCCTCCCGGGCGTGTCGCCGCCCCGGCCCGGATTCACCCGTCCGGCCGTACGCACCCTCCCCGGTGCGTACGGCCGCGCGGGGCCGTCCGTACCGTCGGCGCGCGGCCGTCCGTACGGGTCAGCGCGCGGCCGCGCGCTCCAGCTGGGCGATGGTCGCGGCGACGGCCGGCACCCGGGCCAGGTCGGGCAGGGTCAGCGCCACGACCTCCCGCTCGACCGCCGGCTCCACGGCGACCGTGCTCACGCCCTTGGCGCGTACGGACTCCACCGCGAGCTCCGGCAGCACCGCCACGCCCAGCCCCGCGCCCACCAGGCCGACCACCGCCGGGTAGTCGTCGGTGGCGAAGTCGATCCGCGGGGTGAATCCCGCGCCCTCGCAGACCTCCACCAGATGGCGGCGGCAGCGCGGGCAGCCGGCGATCCACGGCTCGCCGGCCAGCTCGGCCATGCCCACGCGCTCCGCGCCGGCCAGCCGGTGCCCCTCCGGGACCAGCCCGACGAGCCGGTCGGTGAGCAGCGGGCGCACCACCAGGTCCTCCCACTCGGCGGCCGGGGCCGGGCCGCCGGAGGCCGCCGGGCCGCCGTCCGCGCCGTCGGCGCCGTAGCGGAAGGCCAGTGCCACATCGCAGTCGCCCTCGCGCAGCATCTCCACCGAGCGCGGCGGCTCTGCCTCGACCAGGGAGATACGGGTCCCCGGGTGCTCGGCGCGCATCGCCGCGAGGGCGGTGGGGACCAGGGTGGAACTGCCGCTGGGGAAGGAGACCAGGCGCACCCGGCCCGCGCGCAGCCCGGCGATGGCGGCGACCTCCTCCTCGGCCGCCGTCAGCCCGGCCAGGATCCCGGCGGCGTGCCGCACCAGGGCCTCGCCCGCCTGGGTCAGCCGCATCTCGCGGCCGGTACGGATGAGCAGCGGGGTGCCGGCGGACTGCTCCAGCGCCTTCATCTGCTGGGAGACGGCGGGCTGGGTGCAGCCGAGCTCGCGGGCGGCGGCGGAGAAGGAACCGGTCCCGGCGACGGCGCGCAGGACGCGGAGATGACGTGCCTCGATCACCCTTCGAGCATAAGGCCCGCTTTCAGCCGGGCACGAATACCCCGGTGCCCCCTTTGGGATGCCTCGGCTAGCGTGGGGTCCATGGCCCCCATGCATCTGATCTCCGTGAACGTCGGCCGCGCCGAGCCGGACGCCCACACCGACTACGAGGGCGGGGTGACGGGCATCGGCAAGCGCCCGGTCCCCGGCCCGGTCCGCGTCTTCGCCCCGGGATCCAAGGCCGCGGGCCTGGGCAGCGGGCTGGAGGGGGACGCCGTCTGCAACCGCCGCTACCACGGCGGCGACCACCAGGCCGTGTACGCGTACGCCCGCGAGGACCTGGACCTGTGGGAGCGCGAGCTGGGCCGGGAGCTGCCCGGCGGGCTCTTCGGCGAGAACTTCACCACCTCCGGCATCGACCTGAACACCGCGCGGCTCGGCGACCGCTGGCGGGTCGGCGCGGACCTCGTCCTGGAGGTGGCCTCGGCGCGCATCCCGTGCCGGACCTTCCAGGGCGTGCTGGGCGAGCCCGGCTGGGTGAAGCGGTTCACCCGGGAGGCCCGCCCGGGGGCGTACCTGCGGGTGATCCAGGAGGGCGCGGTCTCCCCCGGCGACCCGATCGAGATCGTCCACCGGCCGGACCACGAGGTGACGGTGCAGTTCTGGTTCCGGGCCTTCACCACCGAACGGGCGCTGCTGCCGCGGACGCTGGCGGCGGGCTCCGCGATGGAGCCGGAGGCCCACGAGACGGTGCGCCAGTACGTGGAGAAGTACGGGGACGGGGCCGGGGCGCGGTAGCGCCGTCGGACGGGGCGGCTAGGTTGCGCCTATGACGACTGCGCTGATTACGGGATCCACGGCGGGCATCGGTGCCGCCTTCGCACGCAAACTCGCCGCCCAGGGGCACAACCTGGTGCTGGTGGCCCGCGACACCAAGCGGCTCGGCGAGCAGGCCACCGAGCTGCACGACCGGCACGGCATCGAGGCCGAGGTGCTGGCCGCCGACCTCTCCACGGAGGAGGGCATCGCGGCGGTCGAGCACCGCCTCGGCGACCGGACGCACCCGGTCGACCTGCTGGTCAACAACGCGGGCTTCGGCAACAAGGGCCGCTACCTGGAAGTCTCCATGGCCGACGAGCTGACCATGCTCAAGGTGCACGTGGAGGCGGTGCTCCGGCTGACCTCGGCGGCCTCGGAGTCGATGCGCTCGCGCGGCCGCGGCGGTGTGATCAACGTGGCCTCGGTGGCCGCCTTCGTACCGCGCGGCACCTACGGGGCGAGCAAGGCGTGGGTCGTGCAGTTCACCCAGGGCGCGGCGCGGGACCTCGCGGGCTCCGGGGTGCGGCTGATGGCGCTGTGCCCCGGCTTCGTACGGACGGAGTTCCACCAGCGGGCCGGCATGGGCACGGACAACATCCCCGGCTGGATGTGGCTGGACGCCGACAAGCTGGTGGCCGCGGCCCTGGCCGATCTGGCGCGCGGGAAGACGGTGTCGGTGCCGGACCCGCGGTACAAGGCGCTGATGGGCGTGGTGAAGCTGACGCCGCGCGGGCTGCTGGGCGGGGTGTCCTCGCGTACGGGGCGGAAGTACGGCCCGCAGTAGCCGTGCGGCGGGCCGCTGCTCGGGAGCGACCGATCGGGTGAAATCTCCCTAAAATGGTGCTGTCCCATCCATTGCGGGAGGCGACGCGATGACATTCGTACAAGTGATCGATTACGAGACGACGCGGTTCGACGAGATGAACGCGCTCATCGACCGCTGGGCGGAGCAGAGCAGCGGCAGGCGCACCGCCACGCACACGATGATCGGCCAGGACCGCGCGGCGCGGAACCACTACGTGGACATGGTGGAGTTCCCGTCGTACGAGGAGGCGATGAAGAACTCCGGCCTCCCGGAGACGGACCGGATGTTCCAGGAGATGGTGTCCCTCTGCGAGGGCATGCCGAGCTTCATGAACCTCGACGTCGTCCGCGACGAGCACCTCAACAAGCAGCTCGCGGAACGGGTGTTCACGGAGATGGCCGAGGCGGGCGACATGGGCGCGCTCGACGCGTGCTTCGCGGCGAACTACATCGACCACGACGCCGGCAAGGAGGAGCCCACCGTCGTCGGGCGCGAGGCCACGCGGGCGGACATGGAGACCTGGCGGGCCGCCTTCGACATGGTCTTCGAGCCCGTGGCCCGGGTGGCCGAGGGGGACATGGTCACGACGGTGTGGAACTGGCGCGGCACCCACAAGGGCCCGTTCATGGGGATGGAGCCGACCGGGAAGACGTACGAGATGTCCGGGAGCACCACGTTCCGGTGCCTGGGCGGCGAGATCGTCGAGGGCTGGTGGCACTACAACCCGGCCGCCCTGCAACGACAGATGGGCGGATCCGGCCCCCCGTACGGGAGCTGACGGGCCGACACGCCGGAAGGCCCCGCTCCGCGAGTGCGGAGCGGGGCCTTCCGGCGTGGTGCGTGCAATCAGTGGCTGTGGCCGTGACCGTGGCCGTGACCGGCGTCGCCCTCGTCCTCCGCCGGCTTCTCGACGACCAGGGTCTCGGTCGTGAGCAGCAGGGAGGCGATGGAGGCGGCGTTCTCCAGCGCGGAGCGGGTGACCTTCACCGGGTCGATGACGCCGGCCTTGACCAGGTCGCCGTACTCGCCGGTGGCGGCGTTGAAGCCCTGGCCCTTGTCGAGCTCGGAGACCTTCGAGGTGATGACGTAGCCCTCGAGGCCGGCGTTCTCGGCGATCCAGCGCAGCGGCTCGACGGCGGCGCGGCGCACGACCGCGACACCGGTGGCCTCGTCGCCGTTCAGGCCGAGGTTGCCCTCCAGGACCTTGACGGCGTGGACGAGCGCGGAGCCACCGCCGGACACGATGCCCTCCTCGACCGCGGCGCGGGTCGCGGAGATGGCATCCTCAAGACGGTGCTTCTTCTCCTTGAGCTCCACCTCGGTGGCGGCGCCGACCTTGATGACGCAGACGCCGCCGGCGAGCTTCGCCAGGCGCTCCTGCAGCTTCTCGCGGTCCCAGTCCGAGTCCGTGGACTCGATCTCGGCCTTGATCTGGTTCACGCGGCCGAGGACCTCGTCGGAGCTGCCCGCGCCGTCGACGATGGTGGTGTCGTCCTTGGAGATGGTGACGCGGCGGGCGGAGCCCAGTACGTCCAGACCGGCCTGGTCGAGCTTGAGGCCGACCTCCTCGGCGATGACGGTGGCACCGGTGAGGGTGGCCATGTCCTGGAGCATCGCCTTGCGGCGGTCACCGAAGCCGGGGGCCTTGACGGCCACCGCGTTGAAGGTGCCGCGGATCTTGTTGACGACGAGGGTGGAGAGCGCCTCGCCCTCGACGTCCTCGGCGATGATCAGCAGCGGCTTGGAGCCACCCGCCTGGATGACCTTCTCCAGCAGCGGCAGGAGGTCCTGGATGGAGGCGATCTTGCCCTGGTTGATCAGGATGTACGGGTCGTCGAGGACGGCCTCCATACGCTCCTGGTCGGAGACCATGTACGGCGAGAGGTAGCCCTTGTCGAAGGCCATGCCCTCGGTGAACTCCAGCTCCAGGCCGAAGGTGTTGGACTCCTCGACGGTGATGACACCGTCCTTGCCGACCTTGTCCATCGCCTCGGCGATGAGCTCGCCGACCTGGGCGTCCTGCGCGGAGAGCGCGGCGACGGCGGCGATGTCGGACTTGTCCTCGATCGGGCGGGCGGTCGCGAGGAGGTCCTCGGACACGGCCTTGACCGCGGCGTCGATGCCCTTCTTGAGGGCGGCCGGGGAGGCACCCGCGGCGACGTTGCGCAGACCCTCGCGGACGAGCGCCTGGGCCAGCACGGTGGCGGTGGTGGTGCCGTCACCCGCGATGTCGTTGGTCTTGGTCGCCACCTCCTTCACGAGCTGCGCGCCCAGGTTCTCGTACGGGTCGTCCAGCTCGACCTCGCGGGCGATGGTGACACCGTCGTTGGTGATGGTGGGGGCGCCGAACTTCTTGTCGATGACGACGTTGCGGCCCTTGGGACCGATCGTCACCTTGACCGTGTCGGCAAGCTTGTTGACGCCGCGCTCGAGGGCGCGACGGGCGTCCTCGTCGAACTTCAGGATCTTCGCCATGGGAGCGGTTCAGCCCTCTCGAAAACTCGGTTTAACGTGCTGCGCCCCTCGCCGCCCGGCAATCAGCGGGGTGACCAGGGGCGCAGCTCAAAGCAGTGCTGGTGAGGCGAATTACTTCTCGACGATCGCGAGCACGTCGCGAGCCGAGAGGACGAGGTATTCCTCGCCGCTGTACTTCACTTCGGTGCCGCCGTACTTGCTGTACAGCACGATGTCGCCGACGGTGACGTCCAGCGGGAGACGCTGGCCGTCCTCGAAGCGACCCGGGCCCACCGCGAGGACGACGCCCTCCTGGGGCTTCTCCTTCGCGGTGTCCGGGATGACCAGGCCGGAGGCCGTGGTCTGCTCGGCGTCGAGCGGCTGGACCACAATGCGGTCCTCAAGCGGCTTGATGGCAACCTTGGAGCTGGCGGTCGTCACTGTCCGACCTCCCCCTTCGGAGATCCGGGGTTAACTGTCTGAGGTGGCGACCAGGTCGATCCGTCGTCGCGGGTGCCGGACCTGCCTGTCGCTGTGTTGGCACTCACCGGGGGTGAGTGCCAGGTGCGAGACTATTCCGGCGATTAGCACTCGGTCAAGCGGAGTGCCAATTCTGGCCGCGGGCGCGTTGCGGGGCCCCTGCGGGGTTGCCCGGCGGACGGGGCTCCGGGCGCCCTGCGGGCGGGCTCGGCGGTGCGGGGTTCCGGGGCGCGGGTGCCCTGCGGGCGGGCTCGGCAGTGCGGGGGTTCCGGGGCGCGGGTGCCCGCGTGCGGGGTGGGGCGGGGCCCCTCCGGAGTGTCTCCTCGGCTCGCGCCTGCGGCCTAGGTCGCCCTGTGCGGCCTGGGTTGCGCGCTCGTCCTGCGGGGACCCTCCTGCGTGTCCCCACCCCACCGCCCCGGCTCCGACACCCCGGCCCTGAACCCCCTTGGGCCTTGCGGGGATTCCGCCGAGGGGGGTGGGGACGGGGTGGGGTGTCCCCGCAGGACGAGCGCGCAACCACCTGGTACAGGACGAACCCCGCCGCACGCGCGAGCCGAGGAGATACCCCACCCCGGCACCGCCCCCCGACCCGTACACATCCGGCCATACGCAAACGGGAGGAACCATCGGCCGGCCGACACCGTCGTAGAAGATATGAAGATAAAGCGCCCGAATGCGGATCAGATCGGACCAAGGACCGGACCCACCCCCGCCACCCCGCCCGGCGAGGGCCCCGCACCGTGCGCGGCCTGAAACCGCTCACGACGGCCGGCGTCCGCCGCCGGACCGAGGGGCTGCTGCTCGCCTTCGTCGTCGGCATCGCCGTCTTCGGGCACGCCGCCGCCGGCCTCGCCATGAACGGCGCCCTCCCGCCCGACCTCGCCGGCTTCGCCATCAGCATGACCCTGCTGTCCCTCGTCGCCCACCTCGGCGTCCGCCGCTTCGCGGCCTACGCGGATCCGCTGATCCTGCCGCTCGCCATGCTGCTGACCGGCCTGGGACTCGTACTGATCCACCGGCTCGACCAGGGCTACATCGAGCGGTGGAACTCCGACGCCAACGCCCCCGGCCAGCTCCTCTGGACGGTGGTCGGCGTCGCCGCGTGCATCGCGGTGCTTGGGCTGCTGCGCGACCACCGGCTGCTCCAGCGGTTCATCTACATCACGATGGCCGTCGCGCTGGTGCTGCTGATCGCGCCGGCGTTCTTCGGCGCGGACACGTACGGCGCCAAGCGGTGGATCATCCTCTTCGGTTTCTCGGTCCAGCCCGGCGAGTTCGTGAAGATCATGATCGCGATCTTCTTCGCCGGCTACCTGGTCGTCCACCGCGACTCCCTCGCCCTGACCGGCCGCAAGTTCCTCGGCGTCCGCCTGCCCCCGATGCGCCAGCTCGGGCCCATCGTCACGGTGTGGATCCTCTCGATGCTGGTCCTGGTCTTCGAGCGCGACCTCGGCACCTCGCTCATCTTCTTCGGTGTCTTCGTGGTGATGCTGTACGTCGCCACCGAGCGCACCAGCTGGATCGTCTGCGGCGTACTCATGGCCGCGGCGGGCGCCTTCGTCGTCGGCTCGACGGAACCGCACGTCAAGGCACGCGTGGCGGCCTGGCTGAACCCGCTCTCCGTCTACTGGGACACCCCTCCCCCGGGCGTCACCTCGGACCAGTCGGCGCAGGCACTGTTCAGCTTCGGCACGGGCGGCATCTCGGGGACCGGCCTCGGCCAGGGACACCCCGAGCTGATCAAGTTCGCCGGCCGCAGCGACTTCATCCTCACCACGGTGGGCGAGGAACTGGGCCTGGCCGGCGTCATGGCCGTCCTGCTCCTGTACGCCCTCCTCGTCCAGCGGGGGCTCCGCATGGCCCTCGGCGCCCGCGACCCCTTCGGCAAACTCCTGGCGGTGGGCCTGGCCTCGGCCCTGGCCCTCCAGGTCTTCGTGGTCGCCGGCGGCGTGACGGGCCTGATCCCCCTGACGGGCAAGGCCCTGCCCTTCCTGGCCAAGGGCGGCTCGTCCCTCCTGGCCAACTGGCTCATGATCGCCCTCCTCCTCCGCATCAGCGACAACGCCGAACGCCAACGCGAGGCGGACATCGCCGACAGCGGGCCGCACCCTTCACCCGTTCAGAGCAAACCCCTTATGATGCACAGCACTTGATGACCGATCACCGTTACGTTGGCGTGGCTGTGCAGCAGAGGGGGCGGCATCATGAGCAGGCCATGGGAAGCGGACCCGGCAACGAACTTCAAGCGGCGTCTGGGCAAGTCGGCACTCGAACTGGGCGCGACCAACAGCGGACCCGAGTGCCCGGACATCTGGGAGCTGGAGAACGGCGACATCGCCGTGGTCGGCCGCGATCTCACCGCCTCCCTCGGCACCCGGCTGCCGGAGGGGGTCTCGATCGGCCGGGACGAACGCCTCGTGGTCATCCCCCGCAGCATGCTCATCGCGGCGAAGAAGGACATCCCCCATGTTTGAGTGCTTCCGCGACGGCGCCGGCGAGGTCCTGCAGAGGCGGGACTACCTGGACGACTTCGGCCGGGTCTACGGGAGCGACATCCGCCTCCTCGCGAAGATCGAACGCGGCCAGACGTTCAAGGAGCAGGGCTCGCCGAGCTGGGACGCCTTCGCCTCCGGGGACTGGGCGGGCGCGCTGCGGCTGATCGAGGCCGAGCGGGATTCCGTGGCCGCGTACTTCCAGGACGCGGCCCGGCGCGGTCTGGCCTTCCGGCGGCTGCGGATCGTCGAGTTCCCCGTGACCCCGTACCTCCAGTGGGAGATGAACTCCTTCCGGCTCCGGTCGGAGCTGGGCGAGGAGATCCGCGTACTGGACGCCCGGGCGATCGCCGATCTGGAGAGCGACGGCCCGCTGCCCGAGGTCGTCGTCCTCGGGAGCTCGGTGATGTACTCCGTGATCTACGACGAGGAGCTGAAAGGGGCCGGTGCCCGCCGGTTCGTCGACCCCGGGCAGATCGGGACGACGATCGCCGAGTTCGAGCACCTGTACCGCAAGGGTGAGGAGTTCTCGGAGTTCTTCAAGCGCGAGATCGCCCCGCTGGATCCCCCTACCGTCCACTGATCCGCCGGCCCGTGTGCGGCGGCGTGAGGAGTGTGCGCCATGGTTCCGGAGCCGACCGCGCTCGTGACGGCCGACGCGGCCGAGCGATGAGCGGGGGCACCGAGGGCCGGGCCGAGGGCCACGGCCGGGTCTTCCAGGCCCGTGGGGACCAGCACATCACCGAGCACCACCACCACGGTGACGCCTGGACCGCCGCGCCTTGGAACGCCCCGGCCTCCGTGCGCAGGCCGTCGACAGGGCGCTCGCCGATGGTCCTGCGCGACCGGGTGGAGCTGATGACACGCCTGCGGACCGCCCTGGAGGAGGGCGGGGCGCACCAGGTCTACGTGCTGTACGGACTGGGCGGCTGCGGCAAGACCGCCGTCGCCTCCGAGATCTTCCGTTCGGCGACCTCCGGCGGGGCCCGCGTCGGGCTGTGGGTCAACGCCTCCGACCTGGCCTCCCTCCGGGCGGGAATGCTCGCCGTCGCCGCGGACCGCGGTGCGGGCGAGGGCGAGCTGACCGCCGCCCGCACCGGGCTGCGGGCCGCCGCGGACCTGGTGTGGGACCGGCTGGACCGGTCCGAGCAGCCGTGGCTGCTGGTGATCGACAACGCCGACGACCCGTCCATCCTGCGCGACGGCAGCTGGCTGCGTACGAGTCCGCGCGGTACCACCGTGGTCACCACCCGGCAGGTCGCCGCCCGCTGGTGGCCCGGCGCCGAGCTGCACCACGTGGGGGTGCTGCCGCGGGAGGACGCGGCGCAGGTGCTGTGCGATCTGGCTCCGGCGAGCGGTACGCCGGAGGAGGCGGCCGCGGTCGCCGACAGGCTCGGCCGGCTGCCGCTGGCGCTCACCCTCGCCGGCGGCTACCTGGCACATCAGGTGATCGACCCCTGGAGCATGGCGGAGTACGGCCGGGCCCTCGACCGGGGCAGCGAGGTGGACGCCATCGACCTCCTGGACCAGGGGGCCGGGTACGGCGGCGGCCACGACTCGCGGCACCTCGTCAGCAGCACCTGGGAACTGTCCCTCGACGCGCTGCGCGCCCTCGGACTGCCCGAGGCCACGACCTTGATCCAGTTGCTCGCCTGCTGGTCCCACGACCCGCTCCCGCTGCATCTGCTGGCCGGTGCGGGCATCGGCGCGGTGGTGCCCCGGGCCCGGGTGGAGACGGCGCTGCGCGGGCTGATCGACCATTCGCTCACCCGCCTCGTACCGGGCCCGCCCCGCTGTGTGCGTACCCACGGGGTGCTGCTCGACAGCGTCGCGCGGGGCACGCCGGAAGGTCTCCGCGGCCCCTTGGCCGCCGCGGCCGCCGATCTGCTCGGCGCGGTGCTGCCCGATGTCACGCGGCCGTGGTCGCCCGAGGACCCGCCGCTCGCTCCGCTCGCGCCGCACCTCCGGGCGCTGCTGCGCCGGACGGGCCAGTGGTGGCCCGGTACGGGCCCGGCGGCCGTGGCGGGCGCGTGGGACTGCGCGCTGCGGCTGGTCGTGGGGCTGCACCGGTCGGGCGACTACGCGTCCGCGCTGTCGGTCGCACAGGACGCGATCGCACGCGGGTCGCTCGTACTAGCGGCGGACCACCCCGCGCTGATCGCGATCCGCCAGCGGGCCGGGCGGGCCCTCTACCGGCTCGGACGGTACGAGGAGGCCGAGGCGGAGCACCGCGGTGCCCTCGAAGCGTGCACCGCGGCGTTCGGCCCGGATGCCGTCGAGACACTGGAGAGCTGTCTGGGCCTGTCGCCGGTGCTCTTCTGGGGATTCGACCGGAAGGAGGAGGCGCTGGCCCTGCTGCGCCGGACCGTCGAGGGGAGGACCGCCGCGCTGGGCGCGGACCATCCGTCGACGCTCGTCGCGCGGACCTACCTGCTGGAGTTCACGGACGCCTCGGAGCTGGCCCCTGCCACCGGCCCCGGGCTGCTGGAGGACTGCCGCCGGGTGGTCGGCCCCACGCACCCCATCACGCTGGCGGCCGAGCTCAATTACGCCTTCGTCCTGACCACCAGTGGCCGGCAGCGCCAGGCCCTGCCCCTCCTGCGCGGCGCGGTCGACGCCTTCGCGCACACGCACGGGCCGGACCACCCCAAGACCCTGGCCGCGCGCTCGCTCCTGAGCCGGGTCCTCGGCGAGCTGGGACTGCGGGAGGAGGCGGTGGCCCAGGCCGAGCGGGTGGCCGAGGCGCGGACACGGGTGCTGGGGCCCGCGCACCCGTGGACCGCCTGGTCGCTGGAACGGCTGGCGGAGCGGCGGGCCGAGCGCGACGGGGCCTGACGGCGGGCGGCGGCCGGGCCGCCCGGCGCCCCTGCCCGCGGCGGAGTTACAGGTAGTCCTCCAGGCGGGCGATCCTGTAGCCCTGGTCCTGGATGCGTTGGAGCATGCGGGTCGTCATCTGGGTTTCCGTGGTGCCCTTGAGTTCGGACGGGCCGCGGAAGTGGGCCAGGATGATGTCGCCGGGCTGGAGGGCGGAGCCCTGGGCGTACTGGAAGTTGTTGATCTGCATCGACACCCGCCACAGGAGCAGCGACCGGACACCGCACTCCGAGGCCGCGCGGAGGGTGTCGTCGTTGTAGTTGCCGAAGGGCGGGCGGAAGTACGCCGGGCGCTGGCCGAATCGTTTCTCCAGCTTGTCCTGCTGGCCGCAGATCTCCTTCTTCTGGGCCGCGTAGGACAGGGTGCGCAGGTTCGGGTGGGTCAGCGTGTGGTTGTTGACCGTGCTTCCCGAGCCGTTGTCGCGCAGTTTCTCGAAGTGGCCGTAGTCCGAGGAGGCCACGTTGTCCGTCAGGAACATGCTGATCGGCAGCTTGAGGTCGGCCGCCATCTTCAGGAACTCGGGGTCCTTCTCCGCGCCGTCGTCGAAGGTCAGGAAGACCACCTTCTCCCCGGCGGGCACGGGTATTCGGTCGATCACCGGCACCTTGCCCGGCCCCGCCTGCGGGAACTGCGGCTTCTGGGCGGGCCTGGGCGCGTACTGCACGGGGGCCGTCAGGCCCCACTTGCGGTACGCGTCCTCGGACGGGCCGGTCGGCGAAGCGGACGCGGACGCGGATCCGGATGCGGGTCCGGATGCCGATCCGGACGCGGGCGCCGACGGCGTCGCGCCGCCCGCGCCCTGTGGTTCCTGCGTCGTGCGACCCATTCGTTCGGTGGGGTCCACGCTGTCCCCGCACCCCGTCAGGGACAGCGCGAGCGCGCCGGCCGCCAGCGTTCCGGCTACCAACCGGCGCGCGTACCTCACAAGTAGTCCTCCAGACGGGCCACGGCGTATCCCTTGTCCGTGACGGTCTTCATCACCTGACGGATCATGTCAGGCATCGTGCCCTTCCAGTCCTCCTTGCCCCGGAAGTGCGTGAGGATGATGTCACCGGGGTGCAGATCGCGGTCCCATTCGCGGTAGTCCATCCGGTTCGTGAACGCCTCCGCGTTCCAGAGCGGGACCGCCTTGATGCCGCAGGACTTGGCCGCGCGCAGGGTGTCCTGGTTGTAGTTGCCGTACGGCGGCCGGAAGAGGGTCGGGCGCTTGCCGAACCGCTTCTGGATGGTGTCCTGCTGGCCGCAGATCTCCTCGCGCTGCTGCTCGTAGGAGAGGCCGGGCATGTAGCGGTGGTTGATGGTGTGGTTGTTCAGCGTGACGCCGGCGGCCTGCATCTGCTTGAAGTACGGGTAGTTGTCCCGCACCAGGTAGTCGCTGAGGAAGGCCGTGTACGGGATCTTCAGCTCCTGCATCATCTTCAGGAACTCGGGGTCCTTCTCCGAGCCGTCGTCGATGGTCAGGAAGACGACCTTGTCCTCGGTCGGCACCGTGGTGAAGACCGGCGGAAGCCCGTCCTCCACGTGGTCGTAGACCTCGAAGCCGTCCCGTGTGCCGATCTCCGGCTTCTCCTTGGGCCCCGGCGGCGCGGCCAGCGGCGTCTTGCGCAGACCCCACTTCTTCGCCGCCACCACGCGCGCCTGCTGCAGCGCCTTGGCCTTGTCGGCGGCGCTGAGCGCTCCCGCGGCGCCCGCCGCCTTCGCCTTCTCGGCCGCCGCCTTGGCCTTCTCCGCCTGGTCCGGGGCCCCCGACTGCCCCGAGCCGCAGGCCGTACCGAGAGCGGCCACCAGAAGGGCGGCCACGGCCACCCCGAACCGGCCGCGCGGACCTGCCGCGAGCCGGTGACCCTGTTGCGACTTATTTCCCTTTTGTCGGACTAGCTGCATAGCAGCGCATCCTGGCACCCGGCACGCGGCGTTCCCGGCAGCCACCGCGCACCGGCCCGCGACGTTCCTCCGACCGGCCCACACCCCGCGCCGCCCGCGGTGTCGCCGACAATGGAGCCGTGACCCCCGAAGACTTCGCCGCCCTCCTCACCCCCGAGGGCCGCGCCCTCCTCGACACGCTCCGCGAGCACGACCCGGCCCAGGAACTGGCCGTGGCCACCCGGCTGCGCCGCGAGCACCCCGCCGCCCTGGTCTCCGCGGCGCTCGGGCAGGCCCGGCTGCGCCAGCGCGCGGTGGCGAAGTTCGGCGCGGAGGACGCCTTCCGGATGTACTTCACCCCCGGCGGCGGCGAGATGGCCACCCGCGCCTCCGTGGCCTCCTACCGGGCACGGCGGCTCGCGGACCTCGGCGTACGCGGCGTCGCGGACCTGTGCTGCGGCATCGGCGGCGACGCCATCGCCCTGGCCCGGCTCGGCATCCGGGTCCTCGCGGTGGACCGCGACCCCCTCACCGCCGCCGTGGCGCGGGCCAACGCCGAGGCGCTGGGGCTGGCGGAACTGATCGAGGTGCGCGAGGCGGACGTCACCGAGGTGGACACCTCCGGGTACGACGCCGTGTTCATCGACCCGGCCCGGCGCGGCGGCCGCGGCCGGATCTTCGACCCCGAGTCCTACTCGCCGCCGCTGTCCTGGGCGGTGGGGGCCGCCCGCACGGCACGGTACGCGGCCATCAAGATCGCCCCCGGCATCCCGCACGAGGCGGTGCCCGCGGAGGCCGAGGCCGAGTGGATCTCCGACCAGGGAGACGTCAAGGAGGCCGTGCTGTGGTTCGGCACCGCCCCCGGGAACGTGCGCGCCACGCTGCTCCCCGGGCCGCGGGAACTGCGTACGGCCGCCCCGCTGCCCGACCCGGAGGCCGGTCCGGTGGGCCGCTGGCTGTACGAGCCCGACGGCGCGGTCATCCGCGCCCACCTGGTCGCCGAGGTGGCGGCGGAGCTGGACGGCCGGCTCATCGACCCGACCATCGCCTACATCACCGCGGACGAGCTGCGCGCGACCCCGTACGCGACGGCGTACGAGATCACCGACGTGCTGCCCTTCGGCCTCAAGAAGCTCAAGGCGCTGCTGCGCGAGCGCGAGGTGGGGGTGCTGACGGTGAAGAAGCGCGGTTCGGCGATCGAGCCGGAGGAGCTGCGCAAGAAGGTCAAGCCGCAGGGGCCGAACGCGGCGACGGTCTTCCTCACCCGGGTGGCGGGCGCCCCCTCGATGCTGATCGGCGCGCCCGCGCCCGCCGCGCCCCGGCAGCGGTAGCCCCGGCAGCGGTAGCCCCCGTCAGGCGCCCGCGGAGCCCTCGGAGCCCTCGACCTCCACCGATTCGAAGCGCCAGCGGTGCACCGCCCGGGTGATGAGGTCGGCGGCCGGCTCCGGCAGTTCGGGCAGGTCCGCCGACACGCCCTCGGCGGTCTCCCACCAGGTGATGACGAGGACCCGGTCCTGCGGGGCCCGGAACACCTCGCGGCGCACCGGGTCGCGGGCGAGGACCCGCGAGCGGGCCCATTCCAGCAGCTCGTTGCCCCGGCCGTCGGCGGCCCGGGCCTCCCACATCAGCGCGACGGTGCTCACGAGTAGAGGTTGTCCTTGCTCAGCTCGTGCACGTGGTCGTGGTCATGACCGTGCGAGTGGCCGTGCCCGTGCCCGTGCGAGTGCCCGTGCGTGTGCGACGTACCCGGCACATGCGGGTCCGTCACCGGCAGCGAGGAGTCCGCCGACAGGTCCCAGTCCGACGGCGGCCGGTTCCGCTTGACCATCTCCGCGCCCAGCGCCGCGACCATCGCGCCGTTGTCCGTGCACAGCTTGGGCCGCGGCACGCGCAGGGTGATCCCCGCGGCGTCGCAGCGCTCCTGCGCCAGCGAGCGCAGCCGGGAGTTGGCCGCCACACCGCCGCCGATCATCAGGTGGTCCACGCCCTCGTCCTTGCACGCGCGGATCGCCTTGCGCGTCAGGACGTCCACCACGGCCTCCTGGAAGGACGCGGCCACATCGCGCACCGGCACCTCCTCGCCCGCGTTCCGCTTGGCCTCGATCCAGCGGGCCACGGCCGTCTTGAGCCCGGAGAAGGAGAAGTCGTACGCGGGGTCGCGCGAGCCCGTCAGACCGCGCGGGAAGTTGATCGCCTTCGGGTCGCCCTCCTTCGCGAGCCGGTCGATGACCGGACCGCCGGGGAAGCCCAGCTGGAGCACGCGCGCGATCTTGTCGAACGCCTCGCCCGCGGCGTCGTCGATGGTCGCGCCGAGCGGCCGTACGTCGGAGGTGATGTCGGGCGCGAGGAGCAGCGAGGAGTGCCCGCCGGAGACCAGCAGCGCCATGGTCGGCTCGGGCAGCGGCCCGTGCTCCAGCTGGTCGACGCAGATGTGCGAGGCCAGGTGGTTGACGCCGTAGAGGGGCTTGCCCAGCGCGTAGGCGTACGCCTTGGCGGCCGAGGTGCCCACCAGGAGGGCGCCGGCGAGGCCGGGGCCGGCGGTGACCGCGATGCCGTCGAGGTCGCGGGCGCTGACCCCGGCCTCCTTGAGGGCGCGCTCGATGGTGGGGACCATCGCCTCCAGGTGGGCCCGCGAGGCCACCTCGGGCACGACGCCGCCGAAGCGCGCGTGCTCGTCGACGCTCGACGCGATGGCGTCCGCGAGCAGGGTGGTGCCGCGGACGACGCCGACGCCGGTCTCGTCGCAGGACGTCTCGATGCCGAGGACGAGCGGTTCGTCAGCCATTGCTCTCACTGCTCTCAGTTCGTACGTGTGCGGGGTCGGTCAGTCGCATGACGAGGGCGTCCACGTTGCCCGGCTGGTAGTAGCCGCGGCGGAAGCCGATGGGCTCGAAGCCGAAGCGCTCGTAGAGCTTCTGGGCGCGGGTGTTGTCCACGCGCACCTCCAGCAGCACCTCGGCGCACTCGAACGCGGTGGCGGCGCGCAGCAGGTCGGTCAGGAGCCGGGCGCCGAGCCCGGTCCCCCACTGGTCGCGGGCCGCCGCGATGGTCTGTACGTCGGCCAGGTCCCCGGCGGCGGCCAGCCCGGCGTAGCCCACCAGGCGGCCCCCGCCGTCCTCGGCGACCACGTAGTGGCGGGTGGCGTGCGGGCCGCGGGAGTGGGCCAGCTCGGACCAGAACATGCCCGCGGACCAGGCGTCCTCGGGGAACAGGTCGTGTTCCAGCTCCAGCACGGGTGCGATGTCCCACCAGCGCATCTCGCGGAGCCTGTGGTCCGTCACTGCGGGGTGACCACCTTGTAGTTCTTGGGCACCTGCGCGTCGGGGCGGCGCAGGTAGAGCGGGGTCGGAGGCAGGAACTCCGCACCGGCCGCCAGTCGTTCGGCGGCCAGGGAGGCCAGCGCGGCGGCGGACTGGTGCTCGGGCTCGCGGGCGTCGGGGAAGACCTCGGGGTACAGGCGCGCCCCCTGGCCGACGGCGGGCAGTCCGGCGACCCGCTCGGCGATGTCGGCCGGGCGGTCCACGGCGGGCTCTCCGACGCGCGTGCGGGGGTCCTCGTAGCGCGCCCAGTAGACCTCCTTGCGCCGGGCGTCGGTGGCCACGGTGAAGGGGCCCTCGATGCCGGCGGCGCCCGCGGCGTGCGCGAGGCCGTCCAGGGTGCACAGGCCGTGCACGGGCACGCCGAGCACGCTGGCGAAGGTGGAGGCGGTGACGAGCCCCACGCGCAGCCCGGTGTAGGGGCCGGGGCCGACGCCGACGACGATGCCGGTGACGGCGTCGAGCGCGAGGCCGGCCTCCGCGAGGATCCGGTCCACGGACGGCAGCAGCAGCTCCCCGTGGCGGCGGGCGTCGACCTGGCTGGACTCGGCGAGGACGGACTCGCCGTCGTGCAGGGCGACGGTGACGGCGGGCGTGGCGGTATCTACAGCGAGCAAGAGCACGCGAACAGCCTACGACTCCCGCGGCCGGGCCCCTCGCGCCCGGTCCTGGAGCGGGCCGGCTGCTACCTTTCGACCGAGGGATCACCAGGGATCACGTCAGCGCGGAGAGGTGGAGCAAGGTGGCACGCAGCAGCTCGGGAATCGTGGCCGGGCTCACCGCCGCGGCACTGGCCGCCATCGCCTTCCTCGGCTACCAGGCTTCCGCCTCGGCCCCCGCCGTCCCCCCGAAGGCCGCCGCCCCCGAGCCGGCCCCGGTGGCGAGCCAGGCCGCGGGCAAGGTGGACCCGTCGAAGCCGGTGCCGGTGCCGGAGGGCTCCGGGACCGGGGTGCGCGTCGTGTACTCGGTGGGGCAGAAGCGGGCGTGGCTGGTGGGCGACCCGGGGCAGCCGCCGAAGACCTTCGCGGTGGTGCCGAGCACGGTGCACCCCAAGCCGGGCACCTATGTCGTCGGTTCGCGTTCGGGCTCGGTGACCGGCTCGGACGGCGTGCCGATCGAGCACGTGGTGCGGTTCGCCACGGCGGACGGGGTGGCGGTCGGGTTCAGCGCCCGTGTGGACGGCGCGACCCCGGAGCCCGACGCGACGAAGAAGACCGGCGGCATCCGGATGTCGCGCGCCGACGGCGACGCCATGTGGGCCTTCGCCACGATCAACTCGAAGGTGGTCGTCATCCCCTGACGGGGACCGGCCGGACCGCGTCGGGGGACCGCCCGGACCCGGGCGGGACCGGCGCCCCGACCGCTTTCACCCGTACGAGTGAGTACTCAGGCCGCTTCGGATTCCGGAGCGGCCTGTTCGCGTACGCGCTCCCCCGCCTCGCCCTCGCCCCGTACGTCTCCCCGTACCCGCTCGCGCGCGGGCGGGGTGGAGACGGCGGCCGCGGCCCGCCCCGCGGCCAGCAGCGCGCGCATGGAGACGGCGGACGGGCGGGGTTCGCGCTGTGCTCCTGCTGGTGCCGACATGGCTGCCTCCTGGACCCGGGGACACCGAACTTAGGTATACCTAAGAAACTCTCGGTACCATGTGACCACGAGCCGCGCCACCAGCGCAATATCTTGCCGACGAGTTGTCGGTACGTTCCGGCGTGTCCGCCGGTGCGCCTACTCCGCGAGCGCCCCCGCCAGCGCGGACGCCCCGGCTCCGGCTCCGGCGGTCCATCGCGCCCCGACACCGCGCACCGAGACCTCGCGTACGTCGTCCAGGACCTCCTCGTGGCCGACGGCGCGGGCGATCACCACGTGCAGCCGGTCGTCGGACAGCTCCTCGACCTTGCCGTCGCCCCACTCCACGACCACCACGGACTCGGGCAGCGAGACATCGAGGTCCAGGTCCTCCATCTCGTCCAGACCGCCGCCCAGCCGGTACGCGTCCACGTGCACCAGCGCCGGACCGCCGGTCAGCGAGGGGTGCACGCGGGCGATCACGAAGGTCGGGGAGGTGACGGCCCCGCGCACCCCGAGCCCTTCGCCCAGCCCGCGGGTCAGCGTGGTCTTGCCGGCGCCCAGCTCACCGGTGAGCAGGACGAGGTCGCCGGGGCGCAGCAGACCGGCGATCCTGCGGCCGAGGTCCTGCATGGCCTGCGGGGAACCGACGGTGATCCGCGCCTCGACGGCCGTCTCCGGGGTCCGCGGGGCGGCCGCGGATCCGCCGGTCTCAGGTGCCGGTGCCTGGCTGCGCTGCGCTTCGAGCGGTGCTTCTTCCATGCGTCCCAACGGTAGTCCCTGCCGGGACGGGCACCGCGCCGGTGCGGGCCAGCAGCTCGGTGAGCAGCCGCGTCACCGTCTCCGGGCGCTCCAGCATCATCAGGTGCCCGGTGGACTCCAGGACCACCAGCTCGGCGCCCGGCAGGGCCTCCTTGATGGCGAGGCTGTGCGCGGCCGGGGTGATCATGTCCTTGTCCCCGGCGATGACGGTCACGGGGATGTCGGTGAACCGCTGGAGGGCCGCGGTCTTGTCGTGGATCTGGAAGGCCGGGTAGAACTCCGCGACCACGTCGATCGGGGTGGCCTCGATGAGCCGTTCCGCGAAGCGCGCGACGCCCGGATCCACGTCCCGGGAGCCGAAGGAGTACATCTTGATCATCCCGGCGAAGAGGTCGGCGGTGGCCCGGCGGCCCCGCTCCACCAGCTCCACCTGCGAGCCGAGCGCCCTGAGCACCCCCGGCAGGATCCGCCGCACGGCGCCCATGCCGACCGCGGGCAGCCCGTACGTCACCTCGCCGAGGCGGCCGCTGGAGGTGCCGACCAGGGCCACGCCGACGACGCGGTCCCGGACCAGCTCCGGGTACTGCTCGGCGAATCCCATGACGGTCATACCGCCCATCGAGTGACCCACGAGGATCAGCGGGCCCTCGGGGGCGGCGGCGTCGATGACGGTCTTGAGGTCCCGGCCGAGCTGTTCCATACTCAGCGGCTCGCCGTCGGCCTGGGCCACGCCGCGGGCGCTGCGGCCGTGGCTGCGCTGGTCCCAGTACAGGGCGCGGACCACGCCGCGCAGGGCGAGCCGCTGGAAGTGCCAGGAGTCCTGGCCGAGGCAGTAGCCGTGGCAGAAGACGACGGTGGCGCGCTCGGCGGCCTTGCGGCGCGGCCGGCGCTTCCGGCTGTCCTCGGGGAGCTCGTCGACCTCGTAGTAGAGCTCGGTGCCGTCCTCGGCCAGGCAGCTGCCCTCGGTGCCGCGCAGGGAGCCGTAGTCGCCCGCGGCGTCGAGGGCCACGCGCGCCTTGCGGCGCACGCCCCGGCCGACGGTGATCCGCTCGACCGCGACCCCGGCGGCCGCGCCCGCGGCTATCACGCCGATCGCGGCGCCGGCCCAGCCGGCCCTGCGCCAGTTCTCGCTCACGCCGCCGCCCTCTCTGCGTTCAGCCCCCCAGGTACACCCGGGGTACGCGTCCACCGATACGGGTGACGATCTCATACGCGATGGTCTGCGCGGCCTGTGCCCAGTCCTCGGCGGTGGGTTCACCGCGCTCGGCGTCCCCGAAGAGCACGGCCTCGTCCCCGGCCCGGGCCTCGTCGCCCTCCAGGTCGACCACGAACTGGTCCATGGCGACGCGGCCCGCGACCTGGCGGATCCTGCCGCCGACGAGGACGGGCCCGCGGCCCGAGGCGTGGCGCGGGATGCCGTCGGCGTAGCCCGCGGGGACCAGCGCGAGGGTGGTCTCGGCGCCGGTGACGTAGTGGTGGCCGTAGCTCACCCCGTGCCCGGCGGGCACCGTCTTGACCAGGGCGAGGGACGCCTTGAGGGTCATCGCGGGGCGCAGGCCCAGCTGGGCCGGGGTGCCGAGCTCGGGCGCCGGGGAGACCCCGTAGACGGCGAGGCCGGGGCGGACGAGGTCGAAGTGGGACTCGGGGAGGGTGAGGGTGGCGGGCGAGTTGGCCATGTGCCGGACCTCGGGGTCGATCCCCTCCTTCTCGGCGTGGGCCAGCATCTCGCGGAAGGCGTCGAGCTGGAGCCGGATGGAGGGGTGGCCGGGCTCGTCGGCGCAGGCGAAGTGCGACCAGATGCCGGTGACCTGGACGGTCCCCTCGGCCTGCGCGGCGACGGCCGCGCCGACCAGGTCCTCCCAGTCGGCGGGCTGGCAGCCGTTGCGGCCGAGGCCGGTGTCGGCCTTGAGCTGGACGCGGGCGGTGCGGCCGGCCGCGCGGGCGGCCTCGCGGACCTCGTCGAGGGCCCACATCCCGCTCACGGAGACGTCCAGGTCGGCCTCGACGGCCTGTCGCCAGGGGCCGCCGGGGGTCCACAGCCAGCACATGATCCGGCCCTCGACGCCGGCCGCGCGCAGGGCGAGGGCCTCGTCGGGGGTGGCGGTGCCGAGCCAGGTGGCGCCGGCCTGCTGGGCGGCGCGGGCGCACTCGACGGCGCCGTGGCCGTAGGCGTTGGCCTTGACCACGGCCATGAGCTGGGAGCGGGGGGCCCGCTCGCGCAGTGCGCGCACGTTCTCCCGTACGGCGTCAAGATCGATCTCGGCGTACACGCGCGTCACTGTCTCGTTCATCGCGGACAGTCTCTCAGAATCCCCGTCGGGGGGTGGTGCGGGCGGCGTGGCGGGGGCGGGCGGGGTGCGTGCCGGGGGCGGTGGCGGGGGGCCGCTGCGC
>NZ_JBEYVX010000035.1:0-65564 GCF_040644195.1 Streptomyces sp. NPDC047014
GGGCGAGCCCGGCAGCCGCCCCGGCCGCCCGCCGCAGCGGGCCCGGTCGCTCAGCCACCGTCGGCCGCCAGCCGGTAACCGGCCCCGCGTACGGTCTCCAGCGCGGCCCGCCCGAACGGCGCGTCGATCTTCCGGCGCACGGCGCTGACGTGCACCTCCACGACATTGGGATCGCCGTCGAAGGCGCTGTCCCACACCTGCTCCAGGATGTCCCGCTTGGGCACCACCTCGCCGGGCCGCCGGGCCAGGCACTCCAGCACCGCGAACTCCCGCGCGGTCAGCCGGATTTCCGTACCGCCGCGGGAGCAGGAGTGCCGGGCCGGGTCGAGCAGCAGATCGCCGCAGCGCAGCACCTGCGGCCCCCGCCGCCCGCCCGCGCGGCGGCCCAGCGCGCGCAGCCGGGCGACCAGGACCAGGTAGGAGAAGGGCTTGGACAGGAAGTCGTCCGCGCCGGTGTCCAGGGCCTCGGCCTCGTCGTACTCGCCGTCCTTGGCGGTCAGCATCAGGATCCCCGACTCGTTGCCGGCCGCGCGCAGCCTGGCGCAGACCCGGTAGCCGTTCAGGCCGGGCAGCATGATGTCGAGGACGATCAGGTCGTAGGAGTGCTCGGTGGCCATCCACAGGCCCTGCGGCCCGTCGTGGGCCACGTCCACCGAGAACCCCTCCGACTGGAGCCCGCGTTGCAGGGCCACCGCCAGCCGCCGTTCGTCCTCCACCACCAGTACGCGCATGCCGAACAGGATCGCAGGGCCGCCGGACCTGCGGCTGAAGAGGTCTTCAGGTGGCTTCAGCGGGGCTTCAGCTTGCGCTCCGCATGCTCGGGAACGAGCCGGGCGCAGTGCCCGGTTGTCCCGAGGAGTGACCGTATGTCTGATTCCGTCCCGCCGTCGGATCCGTCCCGGCCGGCCGCGCGGCCCGAGCCGTCCCCGCCGCAGGTGCCGCCCGCGCTGCCCGAGAAGTCCCCCGAGGCGGGCCGGCGCGCGGCGCTGGGCCGTTTTGTGCCGCACGGCAGGACCGCCGCGTGGATCGCGGCCGGCGCGGCCGTGCTCGTGGTGGGCGGGGTGCTGACGGTGGTCGCCGTGGAGCACCACGACGGCCATGGCCGGGGCCCGCACGCCGCCGCCCGCTTCCAGACCGGCCCCGGCGGGGCCTTCGGGCAGGGGCCGAGGGGCGCCGGGCCGGGCGGTGGCGGGGGCCTCCGCGAGCGCTTCGGCCACCCGGACGGCCCGGGCAAGTCGGATACCCCCGCCAAGCCCGCCAAGCCCGCCAAGCCCGCCAAGCCCGGTGAGTCCGGTGGGCGGGCCCCCGCCCCGGTGCCCTCCCTGCCGATCGGGCAGGCGGCCGAGAAGGCCGCCGCGGCCGTGCCGGGCGGCAAGGTGGTCGGCCTCCGCGTGGTCGGGCAGGAAGGCGGCGGCAGCGCCTGGCTGGCCGTGGTCCTCGGCCCGGACGGGGTCCGCCACGCGGTCACCGTGTCCGGTACGGACGGCCAGATCACCGGGAACACCACCCGCGGCGGCTGAGCACCCGCGCTCCGGACTCCCGTCAGAGCCCCGCGGCGGCCGTCCGGAGCGCGGGTGTGGGCAGGGCGGAGCCCTGGAGGGCCAGCGCGGTCAGCACCACCAGGGAGTCCGTCCAGCCCAGGGGCGCCACCGCCGAGGGCAGCCCGGCCCCGTTCACCGTCTCGGGGAGTTCACCCAGGCCGTTCCGCTTGGACAGCACCCAGTCGAGCACCCGGACCGCCCGCGCCCGTTCGCCCGTACCGGCCCACGCGAGCGCGAAGAAGGACGTACTGGCGGTCCAGGCGTAGGAACCCCAGCTGAACGAGGGGTCGTTGCCGGGTGTGAGGCCGCCGTTGGGCAGCAGCAGCTCCCGGTACGTGGAGTCCAGCGCCTCCCCGAGACCGGGCGGGGCGGTGTTGAAGGGGGGCGCCATGAAGGCCGCCGCGCTGTCCCGGCCGTGCAGGCCGTCCACCGTCCGGCCGTAGCCCAGCGGGGCGAAGCCGGTGGCGATGCCCGCCGACAGCCGCCGGGCCGCGTCCGCCCAGCGCTCCGCGTCGCGGTGGGCGCCCGTACGGGAGGCCAGCTCGGCCGCCGCGTTGAGCCCGGCGAGCAGGGGCGCGGCCGTACCGATGTTGGTGGTCGCGGTGTCCAGCTCCCAGTAGTCCGGGGAGGCGGGCGGCAGCCCGTCCGGGCCGAGGGAGCGCGCGGCGAAGTCTGCGGCCTTGCGCACCATCGGGTAGAGCGCGCGCAGCCGCGCGTCCCTCCCGTGGCCCGGGGCGGCCCGGTACCACTGCCAGGTGGCCCACGGCACCCAGCCGTTGCCGTCGAGCTGCCAGGTCCGCGCGTCCGGCGAACCGCGGCCGTCCAGGGTGGTGCGGGCCTCCCAGGTGCCGTCGGCCCGCTGGGTGCGGGCGTCGTAGCGCAGGATCCGGTACGCCTCCTCGTCGTGCCCGGTGGCGGCGAAGGCCGCGGCCGCGAAGGCTCCGTCCCGGGGCCAGGAGTACGCCCACGCGGGCGACCAGGCGGCCGCGAAGGCGCCGTTCGGCTGCAGCAGGGCCCGCATCGACAGCAGGGCCCGCTGCGCGGCCGCCCGCTGGGTCCCGGTGGTGCCGGGGACCCGGCCCGCCGCGAGCCAGGCGCGGCTCTCGTTCACCTGGGCCGTCGCCGCGGGGTCGCCCGCCTCGACCACCACCGACGCCGAGGCGCCGTCGGGCAGATGGCGCCAGCGGCCCGACGGCAGCCGCAGGACGTTGCTGCCCTCCACATAGGAGGCGCCGACCGCGAAGGCGGGCGCCACGGCCTCGGTGGCCACGCGGTTGCTCAGCAGGCCCGAGGTGCGGGCGGCGAGCGCCGACACGGGCACGTAGCAGGGCTCGGTCTCCCCACAGCGCTCGCTGCCGGTGGGGTTGATGTGGAAGGCGAGCCGGGAGGTGGCCGCGTGCCAGCCGCCCCGGGCCGCGAGGTCGTAGTTCCAGCTGGTCAGCGCTCCGGGCTCGGGCCGCGTGGTGCCGTGCCAGGCGATCGGGGCGCTCTCGGTGGTGGCCGCCCGGAGGAAGAGGTAGTAGGTGGTGCCCGGGACCACGGCCGCGTGCAGGGGGAACTCCACCCAGCCGGCCCCGGCGCCGCCGAGGGCGCCCAGGTCCACGGTCCTGGAGGCGATCACCGAGCCCGCGTCCTCGCGCACCCGCCGGATCTCGGCGGTCACGGACCCGGTCGCCGCCCCGCTGCCCAGCCAGACGCCGACCCGGGAGAGCCGGGGGCCGTCCACCGTGAACGCCTGCGCCGCCGCGTTGTTGCCGGCCTTCACGCTGAACAGCGCGGTCTCGTGGGCGCTCTGGCTGTCGTAGGGCGGGGCGGGGGTGCCGGGGAGCGCGGCCGTGTCGGGGAGTGCGGCGGTGTCGGGGAGCGCGGGCGTGTCGGGGAGCGCGGCGGGGACGCCGGTCAGTGCCAGGGAGAGCAGAGCGGGCAGGACGGTCCTCGCGAACGCCATCGGGTACAGGGCCTTCCGTCGCTGGGCGGGCGCGGCCGGGGGTGCCGGCGCGCCGGGAGCTGCACCCACCTTGCAGGCATCCGGCCACGGGGAGGCGGGAGTCGGCACGTGTCCCCGCCGGATGGGGCCGTACCTGCATCCGTTCGTGTGACAGACCGTCTGACCGCAAGGACGGCCCGAGGGGGCGTGCGCAGGGGGAGCGGAGGGCGGCACGAGGGGGCGACCGGAGGGGCGTACGCGGGCGGGCCGGGGCGCGCGTCGATGTGGATGCGCTCACTCCGGAAGATTTCCGCGGACCGGCTTGCACGATCGGGCCCGCTTTTCGATGGGCTGGTAGTGGAGAGCGCACCTCGCTCCCCGGCAGCCCGTCAGGAGGCGGGCAGGCCGTCCCCGCACAGCCCACGGAAAGGTGCCGCACCCCATGAAGACCACCGAGAGGGCCGCCCCCACGCAGTCGGCCGCCACCGCGTTCCACGCCCGCGCCGCCGAGGCGCACCGCCCACCCGCGCGCCTGCCCGGTCCGGGCGGACGCAGAGGCAGCGGCGGCCCACCGGGCGCGCCGCGCCCAGCCGGCGGCCCGCGCCCGGGCGGTGGCCCGACCCGTCACCGAGAGGTCCCCGCCGCCCCCGCGGGCGGCGACGAACAGCTGTGGGGGAGCGTATGAACGAAGGCGAATGCGACCCGTCCTGGGACCGGGCGGCGGTCTCCAGCGAACTGGCCGGTGTCCTGCCGGTGGAGTTCGCCGCGTTCCACTCCCAGCAGCACCGCGCCTACCTGCGCTACGCCCATCTCCAGCTCGGCAACCGGAAGGACGCCGAGGAGGTCGTCGACGACGTCTTCACCTTCCTGCTGAAGGTGTGGCGCCAGGCCCTCAAGGAGGCCAGCCTGCACGGCTTCGCCTGGGCCGTGCTCCGCGAGCACGTCGAACGCCGGCTGGCCGTCCTCGGCCGGCAGGTGGCGATGGTGGAGACGGCCTGGTTCGCGGCCCTGCGCCGCTCCTCGCGGGAACGGCTGGAACTGCTGGAGTCGAAACTCGGCCTCTACGCGGCCATCGCCGGCCTGTCCGAGCGGCAGTACGACGTCGTGCTGCTGGCCTTCCTGCTGGGCAACGACTCCGACACCGTCGCCCGGATGATGGGGATCTCGCCGGCCACGGTCCGCTCGCACATCCGCGGCGCCCGCCGCACCCTGTCCCGCAAGCTCGGGGTCGAATGGGTCCCCGGAGAGGAGAAGGAGCAGTGAGCGACATGCCCCACCGCGAGATGCCCCACCGCGACACGCCCTACCGCGACGCGCCCCGGCGCGACCTGCCGCCGTGCGGACTGGACGCGGCCCTGGCGGACGCGACCGTGCTCGCGGAGGAGTACGCGGGATACGACGAGGGCGCCGCCCGGCGCCGGATCGCCCGCCGGATCGCCGCCGACCGGGCCCGGCACGGCAGCGCCTGCGCCGCGGCCCAGCCGGGCCGCGGCCGGGCCGCACCCGCCGCCTCCGACGCCCTCGTCCTCGACGCCGCCTGCCATGTACGGGCCGCCCGCGGCCTGGACGACATCACCTGGGCCCTGGTGGAGAGCCGGGACTTCGCCGCCCTCGCCCTGGACGCCGGCTGCTGGCCCCACGGCGCGGACGCCGCCCTGCTCTTCGGCTCGCTGCTGCACCTGGCCGAGCGGGCGGAGGGGGCCCGCTTCTGGTTCCAGTACGCCGCCGGGGCGGGCTCACGTACCGCCGCCCGCTGCCTGTATCTCCACCACCTGGCCCGTGCCGAGGCCGGGACCGCCCGGTACTGGCGGCAGCAGGCCCGCGCCCTGCCCGCCGAGGAGCACCTGCCCGCGCTGCCCCGGATCCCGGAGGACCTGGAGGGCGCCCTCGGGGCCTCCGTCATCTGGACCTCCCCGCCCATCACCACCCAGGACCTCACCACGCTGACCGGGGGGCCGGGCCGGGCGGAGCGGCCGCCGTGCCGGCTACCGGCCCGGCTGCGGCAGGCCGTCATGGCCCGCCCGGCGGAGGAACACCCCGATCTGGGGGAGGTGTTCACCCCCGGCCCGCTCGTCGCCGTGGCCGTCGCCCAGCACGCCCGCCTCACCCTGCCGCGCCTCTCCCTGGAGGCCGGCGCGTGGGCCCTCGAAGCGCCCCGGCGGGGCCCGTCACCCGCCTGCCGGAAGCCACCCGGGGAACGCCCCGCACCGGCGGCCCTGGAATCCGTCCACCAGGCGCTGCGGGTCCTGGAGGTGGTCGGCCGCTGCACCGGCGGAGTCAACCTCACGCAGATCGCCCGGGAGACCGGCCTGCCGCAACTCGCCCTCACCCGGGCCGTGCAGCAGCTGATCCGCGCCAACCTGGCCACCCCCGTCGGCCCGGACGCGTATGTCGCCGGGACCGCCCTGCCGCCCTTCGACCCCGTGGGCGGCGAAGGCCAGGGCCACCTGCGGGAAACCCTCGCGTGGGTACGGGACGCGGTCGGCGCCGCCGTGTATGTGGGGCGGTACACCGACGGCGAGGTGACCATCACCCAGTACGCCGACGGACCGGCCGCCCCCGTGGTGGAGGAATGGGTGGACCTGCGCGCGGCCGCCCACGCCTCCGCGGTGGGCAAGGCGCTGCTGACCCAGCTCGGCCCCGAGGACCGCCGGGAGCACCTGTCCCGGCACGGGCTCAGCCGGTTCACCGACCGCACGCTCACCAGCCGCCCGGCCCTCTTCCACCAACTCGACACCAGGCCGCCCAACGCGCCCCTGCTCGACCTCCAGGAGTACGCGCTCGGCACGCTCTGCGCGGCGGTGCCCATCACCGCCGGGCCGAATCCGGAATGTGTGGCCCTGTCCATCCCGGCGGTGGACCCGGGCCGGCTCAAGCACGCCGCCCGGATCCTCCAGAGCGAGGCGGCCGCGGTCCTGCTCGCCCTGGTCGTCGCGGGCGGCACCCACCCGCCGGTGTACGGGCCGCGCGACACGGCCCTGTCGACCACCGCCTAGCGGCCCGCACCCCGGCCGCCGTACGGGCGGCCGGGCCGGGGCCCAGCGGGTGCCGGGGTGCCGGGATGCTCGGCCGGGACCGGGGCGGCGAGCAGGGCGGCGGTGGCCCGGACATGGGGATGCCGGGCGCCCAGGACATCCGTACGCACCGCCAGCAGCTCCCGCAGCCGGGCCCGCGCCGGGGCCCGGCGGCCCGACGCCAGCTCCCAGACGGCCAGTTCGTGGCAGGTCAGCAGGGTCCCCGGATGCCGTTCGCCCTGTACCCGGCGGCGTACCGCCAGCAGCTCCGTCAGCAAGGCCACGGCCCGGGGCGGATCGCCCGCGGCACCAAGGCAGCGGGCCAGTTCGTGCCGGGAGGCGAGGGTGGCCGGATCCTCCGGCCCGAGCAGCCGGGCCCGCGCCGCGCAGACCTCGCCCAGCAGACGGGCGGCCGTCGCCGGCTCCCCGGCCTCGCCGATCCGCCGTGCCAGCTCGTGCTCCCCGGCCAGGGTGTCCGGATGGTCCGCGCCCAGCACCTCCAGCCGCAGCGCGAGCAGTTCCTCCAGGACCGCCAGCGCCGCGGCCACGGCGCCGGTCTCGGCCGTCCAGTACGCCAGGCCGTGGCGCGCCCGGAGGGTGTCCGGATGGGCGCCGCCCAGCAGCCGTTCGCGCAGCCGCGCCAGCTCCCGGTACTCCGCGACGGCCGCCACGGGCTCCCCGGCCTCGCCCGTCCACCGCGCCAGCAGCTCGCGCGTGGCGAGGCTTTCGGGGTGGTCGGGGCCCAGCCGCAGCTCGAAGGCGGTCAGCAGCCCGTCGAGGGCCCGGCGGGCCTCCCGGGGCCGGCCCGCGTCGCCCAGGGCGCGGGCCCGGTCGCGCTTCGCCGTGAGCCGGCGGTGGTCGAAGTGGTGCGCGTCGTCCCGTTCCACACTCACGTCCACTCACGTCCATGTCTCGTGACCGGCAGCTGAGAACCCGCTGTCCGAAGGCAGCGAGCAAGCCTACGAGCGGGGGCCCGCCCCGGAGAAGGGGGACTTCGGCCGCCCTCGGGGGCCACCGGCCCGGACGGCCGGCGCCCCCGTGGCCGGAAAGACCCGGTCCGGCGTCACGCGGTGGAGCAGGTGGAGTCAGGGGGCGACGGGGAGCTGCCGCTTGTGCTCGGTCATGCGGTAGCGGCGGACGATCACGGCGAGGGTGGCCTCGTCGACCGGCTTGCCCTCCAGGACATCGTCGATGTCGTCGTACGTGACACCCAGCGCGTCCTCGTCGGGCAGGCCCGGCTTGAGCGTCTCCAGGTCCGCCGTCGGGGTCTTCCGCACCAGCGAGGCCGGTGCGCCCAGGGCGTCCGCCGTCGCGCGGACCCGCCGCTTGGTGAGGCCGGTGAGCGGGACCACGTCGGCCGCGCCGTCACCGAACTTGGTGAAGAAGCCCGAGACCGCCTCGGCCGCGTGGTCGGTGCCGACCACCAGACCGTCGTGCGCGCCGGCCACCGCGTACTGGGCGATCATGCGCTGGCGGGCCTTGATGTTGCCCTGGACGAAGTCCTGGTGGTGCGCGTCGCGGAAGACGGTACCGCCCGCCACCACGGCCTCCAGGGCGGCGTCGCTCGCGCCCTTGATGTCCACGGTGAGGACCTGGTCGGCCCGGATGAACTCCAGCGCCAGCTGCGCGTCGGCCTCGTCGGCCTGGGTGCCGTACGGCAGCCGCATCGCGTAGAACGTGGCCTCGTGGCCGGCCGCGCGGACCCGCTCGACGGCCAGCTGGCACAGGCGCCCGGCGGTGGTGGAGTCCACCCCGCCGCTGATGCCGAGGACCAGCGCACGCAGGCCGGTGGAGGTCAGCCGGTCGGCGAGGAAGGCCACCCGGCGCTCGATCTCCTGCTCGGCGTCGAAGGACGCGCTGACCTGGAGATCACGGGCGATCTCCTGCTGCAGGGATATGGACGCCAGGTCGGTCACGGTTGCTCCTCGCTCGGGCCCGGACAGGATCGGTTCCGCGCCGGGGCCGGTGGCCTCGGGCGCGAAGAGGGGGCCGGAAGCACTCTAGAGGAAGGCGGCGCGCTCCCTGGTCAGGGGCTCTGCGGCGCCGGTGGTCCGCCTCCGGGTCCGCCCCCGCCGGTGGTCTGTCCAAGCGGGCTACCAGCCGGTAATTTGATCGCGATCCGGGGTGTCGAGGGAGAGGCCGGGCGCGTGGCGGACCATGACCTGAGCGGTTTCACCGCGAGCGCGTTCACCCACGAGGGGACCACCCGCCAGGTCCTGCGCAAGGGCTCGGGCCCCGCCGTGATCATCATGGCCGAGATCCCGGGCATCACCCCCAAGGTGCTGGAGTTCGCCGAGCGGGTGGCCGGCCTCGGCTGTACGGCCGTCCTGCCGGTGCTCTTCGGAGACCCCGGGCGCGACCCGGACCCCCGTACCGCCGGACCGCTGGCCGCCGGGCGCTACATGGCCTCGACCCTCTGGCGGGTCTGCGTCAGCCGGGAGTTCACCCTGCTGGCGACCGGCCGCAGCTCGCGGGTCGTCACCTGGCTGCGCGCGCTGGCCGCCGCCGAGCACGAGCGCTGCGGCGGCCCGGGGGTCGGGGCCGTCGGGATGTGCCTGACCGGCGGCTTCGCCCTGGCGATGGCCACGGACGCACGCCTCGTGGCCCCCGTACTGTCCCAGCCGTCACTGCCGCTGGCGCTCACCGCGCGCCGGGCGGGCGCGATCGACATCGCCCCCGAGGAGCTGGCTGCCGTCCGGGGGCGGTGCGAGAGGGAGGGGCTCCAGGTGCTGGGGCTGCGGTTCCGGGGCGACCGGCTGGTGCCGGGGGACCGGTTCGCGTACCTGCGGCGCGCACTCGGTGACGCCTTCGTGGCGGTGGAGCTGGACGACAGCGCGGCGAACCCGGACGCCGCCCTCGCACCGCACTCGGTGCTGACCGAGCACCTGATCGATGCCCCCGGGCAGCCGACGCGCGAGGCGCTGGACACCGTCCTCGCCCTGTTCCGCACCCGGCTGCTGGAGGAGCGCCCGGCCGCCGACGCCTGAGGTCCGCGCGCCGGCGGGCGGGCGCGTTGCGTAGGCCGGTGGGATCCTTGGTGGCAATCTGGGGCATATCGCCCAATTCGCCAAGCCTGTGACCGCTCTTTCGTTCTCACGTCTCGTGCCTATCGCCACAATCCGCCCAAACCGCCACCCCTCCCATTCCGTTGGTTTGTATATGTAGTTCACCGACGTATGGTGGGTTCGAAGATCCATCCCGACGAGGGCCGGCCACCGCATGCGGTGTGCTGGGCGCGTGGTGCCGCCTGCCGTCGGGATCCGCCCGCGACGCAGCCGGAGTGCTCATGGCCACCAGGAA
This sequence comes from Streptomyces sp. NPDC047014, assembly GCF_040644195.1. Lineage (NCBI taxonomy): Bacteria > Bacillati > Actinomycetota > Actinomycetes > Kitasatosporales > Streptomycetaceae > Streptomyces > Streptomyces sp. NPDC047014. Next base: position 9,783 of record NZ_JBEYVX010000035.1, read on the forward strand.
GAACCTCACCGCCAACCGGGAATCCCTCGTCCACAAGGTCCGGTTCGCCGCGAGCCGCCCGCACCGCATCGCGCCGTACCTCAGGCGCGCGGCGCGCGACCGGTGGCTGGCCTTCAAGCACCCGGACCACGTGAGCTACTACCGGGCGGTCATGGCCTCGGACACCCGCCGCAACCCGGAGGCGGCCGTCGGCAGCCAGACGCACGACCGGTGGCTGGCGCTGGGCAAGATGCAGTTCGACTACCTGCTCACGCACGGGATGCGGCCGGAGGCGCGCATGCTCGACATCGGCTGCGGCAACCTCCGCGCCGGCTGGCGCTTCATCGACTACCTCGACGCCGGCCACTACTACGGCATCGACATCTCCCCGGACATCCTCATCGCGGCGAAGAAGACCCTCACGGACCGCGGCCTCCAGGCGAAGGTCCCGCATCTGACCCTCACGAAGAACCTGACGCTGGACTTCCTCCCCGACGGCTACTTCGACGTGGTCCACGCGCACAGCGTGTTCTCGCACTCGCCGATCGAGGTCATCGACGAATGCTTGGCGCATGTCGGCCGGGTCCTGGCCCCCGGCGGCCACTTCGACTTCACCTTCGACCGTACGACGGGCACCGAACACCAGGTCCTGCGCGAGGACTTCTACTACCGCACCCAGACCCTCGTCGACCTGGCCACCCGCCACGGCCTGACGGCCCGCTTCATGGACGACTGGGAGGAGCTGGGCCACGGCCAGTCGAAGATCCGTATCAGCGTGGCTGTCCCCGCGGGCGGGGAGGGGGACGGGGTGGCCGACGGCACGAGCAGCGGGGTCGGCGTGAGCTGAGGCGAGGCCCGGCTCGCTCAGGCCCGGTCCGGGGTGTCCGAGGGGGTGCGGCGGTGGCGCACGTGCAGGGCCGCTGCCGTGGCCGTGAGGAGGGCGAGGAGGGTGTAGGTGGCGTTGTTCTCACCCAGGACACCGGAGAAGTAGCCCGTCAGGAGGAACGGCGTCGCGGCCAGGGCCAGTCGGCCGGGGGTACGGATCTCCGCCAGGGCGGGGCGGCCCGCCAGGGCGAGGGCGGCGGCCACGGAGACGGCGTAGCGCCAGGATGTGACCATGCCGAGTCCGCCCGCGTCGAGCAGCGCCAGGATCACCACCGCCAGGGGGGTCCAGAGCAGCAGGGCCGCCCGACCGGCGGCGGTTTCGATGCGGGGAGGCGGACGCAGGTCCGGTGGGCAGAGGAGGGGGAGGGCGGCGATGGCCAGGGGTGGGAGCAGGTACGCCGCGTGCGCCAGCGGCAGGTCCAGTGCGCCGGGCCAGGCGGCGGCGAGCAGGCAGGCAGCCGTGCCCGCCGCCCCCGCGAAGGCGCAGCGGGAGCCCGTGGCGTAGCGGCCGGCCAGGGCCATGACGGCGCCGAGCAGGGTCAGCAGGTAGGACCCGAGGAGGGCCAGGCCGAACAGGCCGTCCACGTCGGGGCGGCCCGTGACGTACGCGTGGTTGAGCGTCGACGCGAGGAGGAAGGCGGCGCGGGCGCCCTCCGCCGCCAGAGCGAAGGGTGCGGCGGCGGCGAGCAGGCGACCGCCGGGCTGCGCGGAGCCCACCCGTAGCCGCAGGCGCAGCGCGTGCGCGGCGATGTCACCGGCCTCCCGCAGCCGGGTCAGCGGACCCGCGCCCTCCGTGGCCTCGCGGTACGCCTCGGCCAGCTCCTCGCCGAAGGCGCGGCGGAAGTCCGGGGGATAGAGCCGCAGCAGGCGGGTGCTCATGAGGCCGTGGCCGTCTCGCCGGACAGGCCGAGGCGGCGGGTCGCCTCGTGCGCGGTGGCGGCGATCCGCCGCGCCTCGGCGGCCAGGGTCTCGCGGCCGGTGGCGGTGAGGGTGTAGGTGCGGCGCAGCCGGCTGTCGACGATCTGCTCCTCGTGGACCTCGATCAGCCCCTGCCCCAGGAGTCGTTCCAGGGCCCCGTAGAGCGTGCCGGTCCGCAGGGTGACCCGCCCGCCCGAGATCAGCTCGACCTCGCGGGCGATGGCGTACCCGTGCCGGGGCTCGTCCGCGAGCGCGGTCAGGAGGAGGAGGGTCGGTTCCTGCATCGCACGATCACTCATGCGGGCATGGTAGGTCACCTACCGGCATATGTCGTCCGGGGGAATTGCTGCTCGGCTTCTGTGGCGCGGGTCAGGAGATCGCGTACCACTGGCTGGCCCAGCCGGTGTTGATGGTGCTGGTGGACTGGTCGGCCAGGTTCACGGTCGCCGGGAGCGAGGTCTGGCCGGTCAGGAGGTTGCTGTAGCGGAGGTTCGGGGGTGTCAGGCCCGCGTTGACGGAGATGCCGGCGCCGGTGGACTTGAGGGTGAGGAGGTTGGTGGACCAGTTGCCGTTGAGGAGCAGGGCGATGAAGTACGTGCCGGGGGGAGCCGTGAAGGGCTTGGAGAGCGCGAACGGCTTCGCGATGGCGTCGGTCATCAGCTGCGGGGAGACGTCGGGGGTGGAGCCGACGAGGGTGCCCTTGGCGTCGTACACGCCGAGGTAGCAGTTCGACAGCTGGGCGTTCGGGTCGATCCCGGCCAGGCCGAGCCAGATGTTGGACCAGGTGATCTGCTCGCGCAGGACGATCCGCACGAGGGTGACCCGTCCGCCGACCCCGGCCGTGGACTGGGCGGTGACGTGGCCCGCGTCATTCGGATCGCCCGTCCAGGCCAGCAGGTTCTGATCCTGCGGCCGGGGCCCCTCGAACCCGCCCCCACCGCCCTGCCCGGCCGGCGCGGCGGGCGCGGTGGCCGTCGCGGGGGAGGCCGCCGGGCCGGCCTTGTCCTGGCCGGTGCAGCCGGTGAGCGCGAGCAGCGCCGCGAGCGCGGTGACCACGCCGGTGGTGGCGGTGCGGATACGGGTGTGGGTGCGCATGGTCCCCCCATGAGGTGCGGATATACCGACGGTCATGATCACACGCCCCACAGCGCCCCGACCCGGGGGCGGCTGCCGACGGACCAGCGCGCCCGTTTCCTCCGGGTCCTCGCGGACCTGGCCGAGGTGGAAACGGACGCGGGGCGGCGGGAGTTCCTGGAGTCGTTCCCGGAGGCGTTCGGCCTCCTCGACGCCGACGACTCACGGCGCAGCGGACAACCCGGCCTGCCTGCCTACGCGGGCGCCGGGCCCGCCGGGGTCGGGGTCAGGCGGTAGGCGTTGCCGTGGGTGGTGACCCGGCCCGCCGTCGGTGGGGCGAAGTGGGTGCCCAGGACCAGGGCGTCCGTGTCCGCGAGGGACGCCAGGAGTTCGCGGCGGGAGGTCTCCGAGAGGGCCGGGTCGATGTCCACGCAGGCGCCGATCGAGGGGTGGGCGAGCTGGACCGGGTGGTGGATGCAGTCGCCGGTGATCAGGGCCCGGTGGCCCGCGCTGCTCACCTCCACGGCGACATGCCCGGGGGTGTGACCGGGCGTGGGGATCAGCCGTACGTACGGGGCGATCTCCACACCCTCGGCGGGTACGTCGACCAGATCGAGGAGTCCCGCCTCCTCCACCGGGATCACCGAGTCGTGGAACATCTGCCGCCGCGCGTCCTCCATCGGGTAGCCGGCCCAGAACTCCCGCTCGGTGCGCGAGGTGACGTAGCGGGCGTTGGGGAAGGTGGGGACCCAGTCGCCGTCCACGAGGCGGGTGTTCCAGCCGACGTGGTCGGCGTGCAGGTGGGTGAGGACGACCAGGTCGACCGATTCCGGGGGGAATCCGGCGGCGGTGAGGCGCTGGAGGTAGTCGGTGTCCAGGGCGTGCCAGGCGGGGTTGGCGCGCTCCTTGTCGTTGCCGATGCCGGTGTCCACGAGCACGCGGAGGCCGTCGGCGACGAAGGCGAAGGTGTGGCTGTCCAGGTGGAGGACGCCCTCCTCGTCGGCGAAGTGCGGGCGCAGCCAGTCGTGCGCGGCGACGACCGTGGCGGTGGCGTCCGGGAGCAGCCAGGGGCCGGTGGCGGGGGGCAGGAGCGTTTCGTCGATGCGGTGGACGATGACGTCGCCCACGGTCCAGGCGGGTGCTGCGGTCGGAGCGGTGGTCATGGCGCTTCGGTCCTCGCTTTTCGTTCCCTTGGCTTAACGCAACCCGTTTGCGTTAAGCCAAGGGTAGGTCGAGCCGTCCGATTAATGCAAACGCTTAGCTTTAGATGGCTGAAAGTGGCCCCTGCGTCTCGCCGAAACAGCCCTAGACGCAACAGATTCGCGTTAAGGTGGCTCCGTGAGCAGGCAGATGGTGCGTCCCGGCGGGCGGAGTGCCCGGGTTCAGGCGGCCGTGCACGAAGCCGTGCGTGCGCTGGTCGCGGAGGTCGGGCGGGATGCGCTGACCGTGCCGCTGGTCGCCCAGCGGGCGGGGGTGACCCCGTCGACCGTGTACCGGCGGTGGGGGGACCTCCAGGAGCTGCTGTCCGACGTGGCCGTCGAGCGGCTGCGCCCCGACACCGCCCCCGGCGACCACGGCAGTCTCACCGCCGACCTGACCGCCTGGGCCGAGCAGTTCCTCGACGAGATGGCCTCGCCCACCGGCCGTACGTACATCCGCGACGCCCTGCTCGGCGACCCCGACGGCAGCAACGCCGGCCAGTGCTCCGCCTACGCCGCCGCCCACATCGGCCTGATCCTCGCGCGCGCGGCCGAACGCGGCGAGACGCCGGTGCCCGAGGCCGAAACGGTCATCGACCGGGTCGTGGCCCCCCTGATGTACCGCATCCTCTTCCGCCCCCAGGGCCTGGCCCCCGCCTACGCCCGCCACCTCGTCGCCGACCTCCTCGCCCCCGGCGGCGGCTGAGGCTCGGGGCAGGTCCGTACGAGGATCCACGACCCAGTGGTTGCTCCGCAGGGCCCGCCCGGCGAAGGCCACCTCCACCCCTGGAACCCGGGGAGCACCATCCACCCGATCTCCGACATCGGCCAGACCGGCCGCCGCCCGCTCGGCGTCCCGGCGGACCTTGTCCGCCATCCCCTCCCGCGGCAGCGGCCCACCGGCCCACCGGCCCACCGGCCCACCGGCCACAGGGCAGCGCGCAGCGTCAGCGTTCGTCCAGTTCTGACGGGGCCTCCTGGACCGTCCAGCCGTTGCCGTCCGGGTCGGTGAAGGTCATGAAGGAGTTCCAGGTGCCGCCCTTGCCCTCCTCCCAGCCGGACGCGCCGATGTGCTGTACGGGCGAGACCTCCACGCCGCGCTCCACCAGGCCCGCGTGGGCGGCCTCGATGTCGGTGACGCAGATCTGGAGGCCGTGCAGGGTGCCGGGTGCCATGGGCTTCGTGCCGGGGAACGGCGGCATGCCCTCCAGGAGGGCGAGCGAGCAGCGGGAGCCGGGCGGGGTCAGCTGGATGACGCGCACCCCGGGGGAGACCTCGTCGTCCAGGTCGACGCGGAAGCCGAGGCTTTCGGCGTAGAACTCCTTCGCGCGGTCCAAGTCCGTGACGGGCACGGGGATGACTTCGACGGTCCAGTTCACGGGCTGTCTCCTCCGGGAGTCGGTGCGGCCGGACGGGCCGGGTCCACCGTCGCCCACCCGCCCCCGTCCGCGCACGCCGAAACGCCCGTCCCGGCCGGTCTGTTCGCGCCTCGCGGAATCGGAACGGCGGCAGGCGCAGGGAAATCCCGGTCACGCCGTGGCGAGCACCCCCGTGGTTCGCCACGACGTGACCGGAACCGCCCTGCTGCCCGCCGCCGTTATTCGACGGGCGTCCCCGCGGGCCGGAAGCGGCCCAGGCGGTCCTGCGGGACGATCGTCGGCAGCAGGAACCTCCACAGGTCCTCGACGCGCGCGTGCAGGTCCGCGCGGCGGGTCCGCACGTGCGAGGTGACCTGGATGCCGGTGAAGCAGCCCACCAGCAGCGCGGCCAGCGCCTCCACGTCCACCGCCGGATGGATGTCCCCCTGCTGCTGGGCCGGCGTCAGGCAGCTGCGGCAGGTGGCGATCCAGGTGTCGTACGGGGTGGGGTCCGGGCTCGTGAAGGAGCCGAACTCGATGACCAGGCGGATACCGGCCCGGATCCGGACATCGGTCCGCAGCCCGTGCGCCATCCGGTGCGTCAGGTCGATGATCGTCTGGAGCCCCGGGTGCTCGACGCCGGGGATGTGGTCCGCGACCTGGAACTGCTCGTCCATCAGGGTGCGGGCCAGCGCCTCCTTGGACGGGAAGTGGAAGTAGAGGGCGCCCTTGGTGACACCCGCGTGCTTGACGACGTCGCTGAGGCTGGTGCCCTCGAATCCGGAGTCGTCGAAGGCGGTGGCCGCGCCGTCGAGGATGGCCTGCCGGGTGATCTCGGCCCGTTCCTGTCTGGCCCTCGCCACGTCTTCTCTCCTCCTCCGGTACGGCCGGCGGAGCCTCTCCGCTGCGGTGTGACGTCAATGTAGTCAGGTAACCGGAAAGAAAACCAGTCGACAGGTACTTTTATGTGGAATGCGTGAGCGGTTCGCTTCCGTGTGTGCCTTTTGTGGTGCGGATTCCCCGCCGTACGGGATCGGCCGGATGCCCGAACAGGGCACTTTTGCGGATGAGTTGCCTCCGAATGGACCGGAACGCCCCCGCCGCCGACCTGCCCGACCGCCGGTCTCAGGGCTCGATCAGGCCCACGCGGATCGCGTACCGGGTCAGCTCCAGACGGTCGCGCAGGCCCAGCTTCTGCAGCAGATTGGCCCGGTGGCGCTCCACCGTCTTCGCGCTGATGACCAGGATGTCCCCGATCTCCTTCGAGGTGTGACCCTCCGCCACCAGCTTGAGGATCTCCTCCTCGCGCTCCGTGATGGGCCGCGCGGGCAGGTCCGCGCCGGTCCGGGCGCGGTCGAGATAGGTGCGGACGAGGGTGGTCTCGGCACCCGGATAGATGAACGGCTCGTCCCGCAGGGCCGCGCGGCACGCCTCCACCAGATCGCGGTCGGCCACCGACTTCGGCACGTACCCGCTGGCACCCGCCTTGAGCGCCTCGAAGAAGTACTGCTCGTTGTCGTACATGGTCAGCATCAGGATCCGCAGCCCCGGCCGCAGCCGCGACAGCTCGCGGGCCGCCTGCAGCCCGGTCTGCCGGGGCATCGCGATGTCCAGGATGGCCAGGTCCAGCCCCGGGTCCTCACGGGCCCGGAGCACCGCGTCCGCACCGTCGTCGGCCTCCGCCACGACCTCCAGGTCGGGCTCGGCGTCGAGGATGAGCCGTACGCCGCTGCGGACCAGGGCGTGGTCGTCGGCGAGCAGGATACGGGCCGGTGCGGTCATGGGCGGGATCCCTCGTGATGGTCGGCAGTGACGTTCAGGCGGACTTCGGTGCCACCCGCCGGACCCGCCCCGACGGCGAGATCGGCCCCGATCAGCAGGGCCCGCTCCCGCATGCCCCGGATCCCGGCCCCCTCCGGCGCGCCCCCGAGGCCCCGGCCGTCGTCGCGCACCAGCAGGCCCGTGCCGCCGCCCGGGACCGGCCGCAGGTGCACCTCCACCCGGGTGGCCCCGGAATGCCGGGCGGCGTTCGTCAGCCCCTCCTGCGCGACGCGGTACAGCACCAGCTCCGTGGCCCCGTCCAGCGGCGGCAGCCCCGGGGTGATGTGCGCACTCGCGCTCAGGCGGGAGGTGGTGAACTCGGCGGCCAGCGAGCGCAGCGCGCTGTGCAGGCCCAGCTCCTCCAGCACCCCGGGCCGCAGCCGGCGGGCGATGCGCCGGATCTCGTCGAGGCTGGCGCGGGTGGTCTCCTGGGCCTGGTGCAGATCCGCGCGGACCGGCTCCGGGACCCGGTCGGCGGCGTGCTTGAGCTGGAGCAGTACGGCCGTCAGCGTCTGGCCGATCTCGTCGTGCAGCTCCTGCGCGATGCGCTGGCGCTCACCCTCCAGCGCGGACAGCACGCGCCCGCTGCTGGTGGCCCGTTCCGCCTCCAGCCGGTCCAGCATCGTGTTGAACGTCGCGGTCAGCTCCGCGATCTCGCCCTCCCCGGTGACCTTCGGCCGGCCACCCGGCCGCAGCAGGTCCACGGTGGCCATGGCCCGGCTCAGCCGCCCGAGCGGCGCCAGCCCCACCCGCAGCAGTACCGCGTTCGCCACGAGCATCGCGCCCAGCCCGGCCATCAGCACCAGCGCCTCCCCGAACAGCACCGGGGTGGAGACGGTCACCGGACCGAGCAGCAGCAGGACCGCGACGACCAGCACGGCGGCGTTCAGCAAGAAGATCCGCCAGTACAGCGACATGGCCCCACACCTTTCCGGACGTACCCGTTCCCGCTAGCTAGGCTGCCCTGACCTGCGGCGGGACCTACTTCCCCGCCTCATCCTCACCACACCGCCGCGGCCCTGTCCATCCGTGCCGACACCCATATTCGCCGCCGTGCCGGACATGGCAGCATGAGGCCCGCCGCTCCGTTTCCGCCCGCCCGGATCCGGGGCGCGCCGCACCACCGTCACAAGGCTCACAACACAAAGGGGATGGGCTGTGCCTGCTCCACGGATGCGTACGACACCGCTGCCCGGCATCGGCGTCCAGTACGACCTCACCACCCGCGAACACCGCAACCTGTCGGTCATCGCACACCGGGACGGCACCCGCACGGTCAACCTGTACCGCGCCGACGACCCGGACGCCTGCGCGGAATCGCTGCACCTGACGGGCCCCGAGACCGCCTCGCTCATCGACGCGCTCATGCCGGCGCACCACAGCCCGAACCTCCTGCACACCACCGACCTGGGCCTCGTCGCCGAACGGGTGGAGCTCTCCGCGCACTCGCACTGGAACGGCCGCCTCCTCGGCGAGACCCGGATGCGCACCGAGACCGGCGTGTCCATCGTCGCCGTGCTGCGCCGGGCCGAGGCCCGCCCCTCGCCCGCCCCGGACTTCCGCCTCGCGGGCGGGGACACCCTGATCCTCATCGGCACCCGCGAAGGCGTGGACGCCGCCGCCGAGATACTCGGCCGGGAGTGATCGCGTGCATTCCGCCGTCTTCCTGATCGAATTCGGGGCGATCATCCTCGGTCTGGGCCTCCTCGGCCGGGTCGCGGGACGCCTCAAGTTCTCGCCCATCCCGCTCTACCTGCTCGCCGGCCTCGCCTTCGGCACCGGCGGCCTCCTCCCGCTCGGCGCCAGCGAGGAGTTCGTCGCGATCGGCGCCGAGATCGGCGTCATCCTCCTGCTGCTGATGCTGGGCCTGGAGTACACCGCCAGCGATCTGGTCTCCAACCTCAAGACCCAGTACCCGGCCGGGCTCGTCGACTTCACCCTCAACGCCCTGCCCGGCGCCGCCGCGGCCCTGCTGCTGGGCTGGGGGCCCGTCGCCGCCGTGGTCCTGGCCGGCGTCACCTGGATCTCCTCCTCCGGCGTCATCGCCAAGGTCATGGGGGACCTGGGCCGGCTCGGCAACCGCGAGACCCCGGTCATCCTCAGCATCCTGGTCCTCGAGGACCTGGCCATGGCCGTGTACCTGCCGATCATCACCGCACTGCTCGCCGGGGTCAGCCTGGCCGCGGGCAGCCTCACCCTGGCCATCGCCCTCGGGGTCGCGGGCGCCGTGCTGTTCGTCGCCGTCCGCTACGGCCGGCTGATCTCCCGCTTCGTCTCCAGCGACGACCCGGAGAAGCTGCTGCTGGTCGTGCTCGGGCTGACGCTGCTGGTGGCGGGGATCGCCCAGCAGCTCCAGGTCTCCGCCGCGGTCGGGGCCTTCCTCGTCGGTATCGCCCTCTCCGGTGAGGTCGCGGAGGGCACCCACACCCTCCTGAGCCCGCTGCGCGACCTGTTCGCCGCCGTGTTCTTCGTCTTCTTCGGCCTGCACACCGACCCGGCGAGCATCCCGCCGGTGCTGCTGCCCGCGCTCGCGCTGGCCCTCGTCACCGCCGGTACGAAGATCGCCACCGGGTACTGGGCCGCCAAGCGGGCCGGGATCGGGGTCAAGGGCCGCTGGCGGGCGGGCGGCACGCTCGTCGCCCGCGGGGAGTTCTCCATCGTCATCGCGGGCCTGGCCGTCACCGCCGGCATCGAACCGCAGCTGGGCCCGCTCGCCACCGCCTACGTCCTCATCCTGGTCATCGTCGGCCCCCTGACGGCCCGCTACACGCAGCCGATCGCGGCCTGGGTGGGCGAACGCCGCTCCGCGGGCCGCCGCCCCGCCGGCCCGGAACCGGAGGCCGTGGAACCGCTGCCGGAACCCGTCTCGCGCGAGCGCGGCTGAGCGCTCGCCGCTTCCGTACGGAGGCCGCAGGAGCCTCACGGCAGCCGGCGGCCGTCCCGCCCGGGCGCGTTGTCGCGCCCGACCGCGACGGCCGCCGCGACCAGACCGGCCGCGAGCAGCAGACCGTGGGGCAGGACGGCGCCGGCGACAACGGCGGCGAGGGCCAGGACGAGCGCGAGGGCCGGTACGGCCCGGAACCGGCCCTGCCCGGACTCCCGCTCCCGCCGGTGTGTCTCATGGGGTTCGCGCTGGGGCATCGCTGCTCCTCCCGTACCCGACTCCGTGCACTTCCGTCACGGGAGTGCTCCGTTTTCCCACCATCACCCGGTACGCCGGCCCCGCACATCGGGGCCGGCACCCATCTTCGGCCCCCGTCGGCCGCGACCCGGCGCGCGACCCGCCCGGTGGGGCCCGTACGGCCCACGGACGCGCGCCACCGCGTGCACTCCCGCGCACTGCCGTGCGCCCCCCTGTGCTCCTTCGGCGCGGACGGCCGCCGCCGTACGGTTCCGGGCCATGAGCGGATACACGATGGAACCGGCCACGCCGTGGGAAATCAGCCCCCGAGTCCTGCCGCCCTCCGACCAGTGGTCACCCGCGTTCGCGGTACCTGCACCCGTCTGCCGCTTCGAGAACTTCCTCGGAGCCGAGCGCGCCGCCGCCCTCCTGGAGTACGCGATCGCCCGGGAGGAGGAGTTCGCGCAGGGCACCGTCCTGGACCCCCTCACCGGCCAGGTGTCCCGCAAGGGGCGGGACTCGCTCGTCCTGCCCGTCAGCAGCGAGGTGTTCAGCTCCCACCTCGCCGACTGCCTCCCCCTCGTCCAGGACGTGATCGGCAGCCGGGCGGCGCTCACCCGGTCGCTGACCGTCCTGACCGCGCACGGCGAAGGCGGCCACTTCGGCATCCACACCGACGCCTCGCGCGTACGGGACGTCAGCACGGCCGTCTCCGCCGTGTACTACCTGCACCGCACCCCGCGCGGCTTCGGCGGCGGGCAGCTGCGCCTCTACGACACGGTGGTGCGCGACGGCCGGGCCCGGCCCGCCGAGTCCTACCGCACCGTCGAGCCCGACCACGACACCATCGTCTTCTTCCCGGCCGGGGCCTTCCACGAGGTCGTCCCCTCCACCTGCCCCAGCGGCCGGTTCCAGGACTTCCGCTTCACCCTGACCACCTGGATCTCCGGCGAGGAGCCCGCGCCCGGGACACCCGACCCGGCCGCGCCGCGGATCTGGCAGTGGCTCGCCGACGCGGCGGAGGGCACCCGCCCGCTGCACGACCTCACCGAGGACCACGACGGCGCCCGGCCGGTCCCGCTCCCGCGGCCCGGACCGCGCACCCGGCTCGGCTTCCCCGAGACATCGGGCGGGCCGGGAGCGTGACGTCCCGCCCGGACGGTCGTTGAGCCGGGCGGTCAGCGAAGTGACACGGTGAGGGCTCCGGGACGCGTCCCGGAGCCCTTGTCGTATGCCCGGCCGGCCCGTTGCGCTTTCCCCGAGCAACGATTGGATCTCGGAATGGCCGCTGCCGGTGGCGTGATGCGGCCTGTGCCGTTGACCGGTTATGGACACAGAGAGCATGCGGTTCGCGGAGGCACCGCTGGAGGGCGACTACTGGCTCGACTCCCTGGTGCACGATGACACGTGCGGAGGCTGCCTGGAGCTGCGGAAGTCCGACGGACAGCTGCCGGAGGAGCCGCGCCGCGTGGCATGGCCGACCGGGAACGCCCGCGAGTGGATGGTGGCGGTGTCGGTGGTCACCGTCGTGGTGGCGGCCGTACTGGCCGTGCTCGCGGAGTGACCCGACGCCCGCCACGCCGGGGTACGACCGGCTTGTACGAGGACCCGCGCCCCCGGCGGCGCCGACCCCCTCGGCGGGAGCACCGGACCGCGGAGTCCGCCCGCCGGAACTTTCCGGGCGCCCGCGCGAACCGCGATCGGCGGAGTTGCGTCGTACACCCGGAGGGGCGGTCGGGCGGGTCCCCGAAGAGCCGGTGGCGGCCGGCGCCTCACGGGCCGCGACACGGGTCACGGGCGCCGCGCGGAGGTGAGTCGGAGCGCGCCCAACCGCTGTTAGGGTGACGTGTGCCCGTCAAGAACGGGCCTTTCGTATCCCTCTCGGGATTCGCGTCATTCGCATTCTGACAGTGCAACGGGGTAGAGCGTGAAACTTCGTCATGTCCGGGCAGTCGCCGTCTTCGGCATAGCCGTCATCGCCCTCACCGGCGCCCGCGGTTCCCACGGCGGCAGCTGCGGCGGTGGCAGCAGCCACAGTTCCGGTTCGGGCTCCAACGGCTCCAGCACCACCGGAGGCAGCACCACCGGAGGCAGCCACGACAACGACAGCACGAGCGGCAGCAGTTCCGGCGGTACGACCGCCTCCGGCGTCTCCGGCAAGGACAAGGCCGAGCGGGACATCAGGATCGACGCCTGCAAGATGGACGCCTCGGGCAAGAACCTGGTCGCCAGGATCACCGTGACCAACAGCGGTTCGCTGGACTCCACCTACAACATCACCATGAAGTTCCGCGGGGACGCCACCGCGGCGGCGGCCGACGCCCAGGCCCGGGTCAGCGGCCTCACCGTCAAGGCCGGCGCCTCCCGCCAGACCGAGGCCACGACGCCCTACACGGGCAAGGGCGACGGCAGCGAGTTCAAGGAATGCGTCGTGTCGAGCGCTTCCAAGAGCTCCCTCTGACACACGTCCGGCCCGGCGCCTACGGGCGCCGGGCCGGATCTCCCGCTTCCGGGTGCGGCGCGATCAGTCCGTGCCGGACTCCATCGCCGCCCGGTCCAGCATCTCGTCGTCGGCCGAGACCTCGCCGCGCGAGGCGATGGCCTCCGCGCCGCCCTCCTGGAGGGTGCCGATCAGCCCGGTCGCGGCCGCCTGGGCGGCGCCGATCGCCGGGTGCGCGGTGCCGATCAGGCCGAGCGAGGCGTACTGCTCCAGCTTGGCGCGCGAGTCGGCGATGTCGAGGTTGCGCATGGTGAGCTGGCCGATCCGGTCCACCGGCCCGAAGGCCGAGTCCTCGGTCCGCTCCATCGACAGCTTGTCCGGGTGGTAGCTGAACGCCGGGCCCGTGGTGTCGAGGATCGAGTAGTCCTCGCCGCGCCGCAGCCGCAGCGTCACCTCGCCGGTGACGGCCGCGCCGACCCAGCGCTGGAGCGATTCGCGCACCATCAGGGCCTGCGGGTCCAGCCAGCGGCCCTCGTACATGAGCCGGCCGAGCCGCCGGCCCTCGTTGTGGTACTGCGCGAGGGTGTCCTCGTTGTGGATGGCGTTGACCAGCCGCTCGTAGGCCGCGTGCAGCAGGGCCATGCCGGGGGCCTCGTAGATGCCCCGGCTCTTGGCCTCGATGATCCGGTTCTCGATCTGGTCCGACATGCCCATGCCGTGCCGGCCGCCGATGGCGTTGGCCTCCATGACCAGGGCGACGGAGCTCTCGAACTCCTTGCCGTTGATCGTCACGGGACGGCCCTGGTCGAAGCCGATCGTCACGTCCTCGGTGGCGATCTCGACCGACGGGTCCCAGAAGCGGACGCCCATGATCGGCTGGACGGTCTCCACGCCGGTGTCCAGGTGCTCCAGCGTCTTCGCCTCGTGCGTGGCGCCCCAGATGTTGGCGTCGGTGGAGTACGCCTTCTCCGCGCTGTCCCGGTAGGGGAGGTCGTGGGCGAGCAGCCACTCCGACATCTCCTTGCGGCCGCCGAGCTCGGTCACGAAGTCCGCGTCCAGCCAGGGCTTGTAGATCCGCAGGTGCGGGTTGGCGAGCAGGCCGTAGCGGTAGAACCGCTCGATGTCGTTGCCCTTGAAGGTCGAGCCGTCGCCCCAGATCTGGACGTTGTCCTCCAGCATCGCCCGCACGAGGAGCGTGCCCGTCACCGCGCGGCCCAGCGGGGTGGTGTTGAAGTACGCCCGCCCGCCCGAGCGGATGTGGAACGCGCCGCAGGTCAGCGCGGCCAGGCCCTCCTCCACCAGCGCCGTGCGGCAGTCGACCAGGCGCGCGATCTCGGCACCGTAGGTCTTCGCGCGGCCGGGCACCGAGGCGATGTCGGGCTCGTCGTACTGGCCGATGTCGGCGGTGTAGGTGCAGGGGATGGCGCCCTTGTCGCGCATCCACGCGACCGCGACGGAGGTGTCGAGGCCGCCCGAGAAGGCGATGCCGACGCGCTCGTCGACCGGGAGGGAGGTGAGGACCTTAGACATGGGATGAGTATGCATTGATCTGCATTTTCATGCAAGGCGGCTGGTGGGGAGCGCGGCGGAGGGTCCCGAACCGGCCGGACCGGAGGGCGCGCGTCCGTGGGGTGGGGCGGCGGACGGGGCCGGTGCTCGCGGAATCCGGTCAATGTGGCCACGGGGGTGATTCCGCTTGCGGGCCGCCGGAGCGGGGGAGCGGCTGATGGGCGCCGTGCGCGGGCCGCGGCGGACTCGCCGGATCCGGCCAGGGGGTGCGGGACGGGGCGGGCCCGGGGGTGTTGTCCGTAACGCGTCCTTCCCCGTCGTGCGGGCCGCGTGGTGGCATGTGCATGCCCAAATTCGGAGGGCTCCCCGTGAATGGAGAGAATCGGATGGCATTCCGCAGAACCACCGTCGCCGCCGTGGTCGCCGCATTGTCGGCCCTCGCCGTGCCCGCCCACGCGGACAATGGCCCCACGCCGCCCGGAAGAATCACCGTCGACGTCGTCGGGGTCAACGGCTCGGGCTGCCCGCAGGGCACCGCCGCCGTCGCCACGGCCTCCGACAACACCTCTTTCACGGTCACCTACAGCAACTACCTCGCGCAGACCGGGGCCGGCTCCGGCGGCACCGAGTTCCGCAAGAACTGCCAACTGGCCCTCCAGGTCCACGTGCCCCAGGGGTTCACGTACGCCATCGCCCGCGCGGACTACCGCGGCTTCGCCCACCTCCAGCGCGGGGCCTACGGGCAGGAGCGCGCGAACTACTACTTCCAGGGCATGGCCCAGACGGCCCGCTCCACCCACCAGTTCACCGGCCCGTACAGCGACAACTGGCAGGCGAGCGACCGTACGGAGTACTCCGACCTGGTCTGGGCGCCCTGCGGCGAGGAGCGCAACCTCAACGTCA
Source organism: Streptomyces sp. NPDC047014 (assembly GCF_040644195.1). Classification (NCBI taxonomy): domain Bacteria; kingdom Bacillati; phylum Actinomycetota; class Actinomycetes; order Kitasatosporales; family Streptomycetaceae; genus Streptomyces; species Streptomyces sp. NPDC047014. The sequence continues at coordinate 24,990 of NZ_JBEYVX010000035.1, forward strand.
ACACCGAACTGCGGGTCTACGCGGGAACGTCCAGCCCGCAGGCCCTCAGCTTCATGAGCATGGACTCCACGGACGGCAGCGTCAGCACGGTCTACCACTTCGAGTGGAAGCAGTGTCCCGCCGCCTGACGCGGAGGGGAGCGCAGGAACCCGACCCCGTACGTCAGGAGTGACAACGATGTCCCCTTCCCTGTCCCGCACCCTGCTCACGGCGGGCGCGGCCGCCGCCCTGATCGCCACCGCCACCCCGGCGGGCGCGGCGGGCACGCCCGGGCCGATCGTCGCGCCGCCCGACAAGATCGTGATCGAGCTCGCCACCGTCAACGGCTCCGGCTGCCGCGAGGGTACCGCCGAGGTCGCCGTGGCCCCGGACAACACCGCCTTCACCGTCACCTACAGTGAATACCTGGCGCAGGTCGGGCCGGGTGCGCCGCCGACCGGATTCCGGAAGAACTGCCAGCTCAATCTGCGGGTGCATGTGCCCTCCGGATTCACCTACGCGATCGTGCAGGCCGATTACCGCGGATTCGCCTTCCTCCAGCCCGGGGCGTGGGGCCAGGAACGGGCGAACTACTACTTCCAGGGAATGCCGCAGACCTCCCAGCGCACCCATACCTTCAACGGCCCGCTGAATGACAACTGGCAGTCGACGGACAAGACGGAATACGCCGATCTGGTCTGGGCGCCCTGCGGCGAAAAACGCAATTTCAACATCAACACCGAATTGCGGGTGAACGCCGGCACCTCCAGCCCGCAGGCCACCAGTTTCATGGCGATGGACTCCACCGACGCCAGCGTCAACACCCTCTACCACCTCGCCTGGCGCGTCTGCCCGACCCCCTGACCCCGATCCCTCGACTTCGCCCCCCCCGCCCGCCGCCGCCCGCCCCGAGGGCCGGGCGGCGGCGGGCGGCCCGTCCGGTCCCTGTGGGGCCGCTCAGGCCGGGACCCTCTCCACCGGGATCCACAGTTCCGCGTCCGCCCGTGTCCCGTCCGGCGACAGCCGGGTTCGCAGGATCTCCGGGCCGGGCCGGGTGCGGTACGGGTTGGAGGGGAACCACTGGGTGAAAACGTCCCGCCACACGTACTGGAGCGTCTGCGGGAAGGGCCCCGAGCTCGCGAAGACGGCCCAGGTCCCGGCCGGGACTGCGAGCGCGTCCAGGTCCGCGGGCGCCTCGGCGGCGGTCACCACCCCGTGCCAGTAGTCGAGTTCCGTGCCCTCGGCGCGGCTGCCGTCGAGCTTGTCGCTCGCCGAGACGATCCCGCGCGGCTCCTGGTCGGACAGGCTCTCCGCCCGCCGCAGCTCCTCCGGCGCGATGCCCCGGACGAACTCCGCGATGGCCGGGTTCATGCCCTCGTGCACGAGCGGCACCCGCGCCCTCCGGCCGACCACCCGGAACGCCTCCTTCTCCACGATCCGGTACTCCATGCTGCTGCTCCCTTCGACGACGAGACGGAAGGACATCCGCGGCTGGGACCGCAGGCTCGCGCCGTGCCGCCTGACCTCGCCGGGGCCGACCCCGTGCAGGGCGCGGAACGCGCGCGCGAACGCCTCCCCGGAGGAGTAGCCGTACCGCACCGCGATCTCCAGCAGGGTCCGCTCCCCGGCCAGCACCTCGGCGCCCGCCACGGTCAGCCTCCGGCGCCGGATGTACTCCGACAGCGGCATCCCCGCCAGCGCGGAGAACAGCCGCCGGAAGTGGTACTCCGACGTCATCGCGATCCGTGCCAGGTCGGCCGCCTCGATCCGCTGGTCGAGGCGTTCCTCGATGTGCTCCATGGCCTGGTTCACCTGCTCCAGCACCCGGGTCTCCTTCCCTTTCCACCGCTCACGCTAGGAGCCGTCCGCCCGCCCGGACCCGACATCCGGTGCCCGCTGCGGTCGGGTGCGGCCGTCCAGCGGCCAGGCCGCCCGGACCCGGTCGCGCAGCCAGCCGTGCTCCGGGTCGGCGTCGTTGCGCGGATGCCAGGCCATGCCGACGGCCACCTCCGGCAGCTCCAGCGGTATCTCGAACGTGTGCAGCCCCAGCACCTCCCGGTGGTACGCCGCGGAGTCGGCCGGCACCAGGGCGACCAGGTCCGTCTCCCGGCACAGCAGCAGCGCCGCGGACCAGCCCGGGACCACGGCCACCACCCGCCGCCGCAGCCCGAGTGCGGCCAGCCGCTCGTCGATCGGGCCCCGGACCCGCCCCTGCCGGGACACCCCGATGTGGTCCGCCGCGGCGAAGGCCCGCGCGCTCACCGCCGTACGGGCCGCCAGCGGATGCCCGGCCCGTACGGCGGCGAGGACCCGCGTGCGGCCGAGGGCTTCCACACGGGTCTCCGGGTCGGCGTGGCCGATCACGCCGATCTCCAGGTCGAGCCGTCCCTCGCGCAGCGCGGGCGTACCCTCCAGCGCCTCGGGCATGAACCGCAGGGTGACCCCCGGCGCCTGGGCGGCGACGGCCCCGACCAGCCGCGGGGCGAGCCCGGCGAGCACCGCCTCGCCCGCCTGGACGGTGAACTCGCGCGTCAGCCGCGCCGGATCCGTGACCGGCTCGGGCAGCAGCAGGGCCCGCGCCTGGGCGACCACGGCCCGTACGCGCGGCCGCAGTTCGACCGCCCGGGGCGTCGGGACGAGGTGCCGCCCGGCGCGCACCAGCACGGGATCGCCGAGGGCGGCGCGGATCCGCCCGAGGGTACGGCTCATGGCGGGCGCGGACACGTGCAGCCGGGCCGCCGCCCCCGTGACGCTCTCCTCCTCCAGCAGCGCGTCCAGCGCCACCAGCAGATTGAGGTCCATGGACCTGCCGATCCCGTCCACGCGATGTGTCCCCCCTCACAGCCCCGCACGCCCAAGGCCCGCGCGACCGGTGTCATTTCGTCCGGCGCAATGACACCTTGCCATACCTGCACTGGAGTCAATCCGCGAGGTCCCGCAGGCTCGGGCCATGACACAGAACACGCACGACGTCCTCGCCGTCGCCAGCCAGACCGGCCCCTCCGTCGCCTTCTTCGACGCCTCCGGCTTCCGCCCGCTCGGCGTGCTGGAGGTCCCCAGCGAGCCGCACGAGCTGTGCTTCGACCCCGTACGCCGGCGGCTCTACGCCACCATCACCTACCGCTCGGGCTACTACCGCGCCAACACCGCCCGCGCCCACGAGCTCGTCGTGATCGACCCCGACCGCCGCCGGATCCTCGACATCGTCGACCTCTCGCCGGAACGCGCCCCGCACGGCATCGCCCTCGACCCCTCCGGCAGCCTGCTCTGGCTGAGCGTGGAGGCGTACGAGGCCGAGGAGGGCGCCCTGATCGCCCTCGACGCCGACTCCCTCAAGCCCGTACGCCGGGTGCCCGTCGGGGCGTTCGGGCCGCACTGGTTCGCCCTCACCCCGGACGGCACCCGTGCCTACAGCGCGAACAAGGAGGCGCCGTTCCTCTCGGTGGCCGGCACCGACGGGACGGGCCCGGCCGGGCGGATCCCCGTACCCGGCAGCGAGGGCATCGCCGTCTCGCGCGACGGGCGCTTCGTCTACGCGGCCGCCCCCAAGGGCGAGTTCGGGATGCGCGGGCCGGTGCCGGACGCCGGGGTGCGCGTCATCGACACCGCCACCGGGGCCGTCGTCCGCACGCACCGCACCGACGGCGTGGTCTTCCCCGTGCACGTCACGGCCACGGACCTGCTGCTCGCCGGTGAACTGCGCGTACAGGAGACCGGATTGCGGGCGGGCGCGCCCGCGCCGGGGCTGCTGCACGTGTACGGGGCGGACGGCGCCGAGCGCGGCCAGGTGGAGGTGGGGGCCTTCCCCCTGACGATCGCCTCCTCGCCGGACGGCCGGTACGGCTACGTCTCCGCCGTCACCTCCAGCACGGTCACCGTGGTGGACCTGCCGAAGCTGGAGGTGGTGGCGACCCTGGACGTGGAGTGCCGGGGCGAGGCGGGCGCGCACGGGCTGGCCTACATCCCGGCCCCCGGCGCCTGACGCACGGCGGCCCCCGGCGCCCACGGGGGCGCCGGGGGCCGGGCGGCTCAGACCAGGTCGAAGCGGTCCAGGTTCATCACCTTGTCCCAGGCGGAGACGAAGTCCCGGACGAACTTCTCGCCCGCGTCCTTGGCGGCGTACACCTCCGCCAGCGCGCGGAGCTGGGAGTTCGCGCCGAAGACGAGGTCCACGGCGGTCGCGGACCACTTGTACTCACCGGTGGCGCGGTCCCGGCCCTCGTACACGTTCTCCGCTGTGGCGGACGCCTTCCACTGCGTCCCCATGTCGAGCAGGTTGACGAAGAAATCATTCGTCAGCGCCTCCGGCCGGTCCGTGAGCACCCCGTGCCGGGAGCGCTCGAAGCCGGTGTCCAGGGCCCGCATACCGCCGATCAGGACGGTCATCTCGGGGGCGGTGAGCGTCAGCAGGTTGGCCCGGTCCAGCAGCAGGGTCTCCGGGGACAGCTTCTCCCCGGCCTTGAGGTAGTTGCGGAAGCCGTCCGCGCGCGGTTCGAGCACCGCGAAGGACTCCGTGTCGGTCTGCTCCTGCGAGGCGTCCGTGCGTCCCGGCGAGAAGGGGACCGTGATCTCGTGCCCGGCGTTCTTCGCCGCCTGCTCCACGGCGGCGCAGCCGCCCAGGACGATCAGGTCGGCGAGGGAGATCCGCTTGCCGCCCGCCTGGGAGCCGTTGAAGTCCTGCTGGATCCGCTCCAGGGCCGCGACCGTCTCCGACACCTCGGGCAGGTCGTTGACCTTCCAGTCCTTCTGCGGCGCCAGCCGGATCCGCGCCCCGTTGGCCCCGCCGCGCTTGTCGGTGCCGCGGAAGCTCGCCGCCGAGGCCCAGGCGGTGGTGACCAGCTGGGGGAGGGACAGCCCCGAGCCCAGGACCGTGCCCTTGAGGGCGGCCACGTCCCCGCCGCCCACCAGCTCGTGGTCGACCGCCGGGACCGGGTCCTGCCACAGCTGCGGCTCGGGGATCCAGGGGCCGAGGTAGCGCGAGAGCGGGCCCATGTCGCGGTGCAGCAGCTTGTACCAGGCACGGGCGAAGGCGTCCGCGAGCTGGTCCGGGTTCTCGTGGAAGCGGCGCGAGATCGGCCCGTAGACGGGGTCCAGCTTCATCGAGAGGTCCGTGGTGAGCATCATCGGGGCGTGCCGCCGGGACGGGTCGTGCGCGTCGGGCACGGTGTCCCGGGCCGCCGGGTCCGTGGGGGTCCACTGCTTGGCGCCCGCCGGGCTGGTCGTCAGCTCCCAGTCGTAGCGGAACAGGTTGTCCAGGTAGCCGTTGTCCCACCGGGTCGGCTCGGAGGTCCAGGCGCCCTCCAGCCCGCTGGTGAGGGCGTCCGCGCCGACACCGCTGCCGTAGGTGTTGCGCCAGCCGCAGCCCTGCTGCTCGACGGGCGCGGCCTCCGGCTCCGGGCCGATGTACGAGGGGTCGACCGCGCCGTGGCACTTGCCGAAGGTGTGGCCGCCGATGATGAGCGCGGCGGTCTCCTCGTCGTTCATCGCCATGCGGCCGAAGGTCTCGCGGATGTCGCGGGCGGCGGCGAGCGGGTCCGGATTGCTGTTCGGGCCCTCCGGGTTGACGTAGATCAGGCCCATCTGGACGGCGCCGAACGGCCCGGTGAGTTCCCGGTCGCCGCTGTAGCGCTCGTCGCCGAGCCAGGTGTCCTCCGGCCCCCAGAAGATCTCCTCCGGCTCCCAGATGTCCTCACGGCCGAAACCGAATCCGAAGGTCTTGAACCCCATGGACTCCATCGCGCAGTTGCCGGCGAAGACGAGCAGGTCCGCCCAGGAGATCTTCCGTCCGTACTTCTGCTTCACCGGCCACAGCAGCCGGCGCGCCTTGTCCAGGCTGGCGTTGTCCGGCCAGCTGTTGAGGGGCGCGAAGCGCTGGGCGCCGGAACCGCCGCCCCCGCGCCCGTCCTCGATGCGGTAGGTGCCCGCCGCGTGCCAGCTCATCCGGATGAAGAGCGGTCCGTAGTGGCCGTAGTCGGCGGGCCACCACTCCTGCGAGTCCGTCATCACCGCGAAGACGTCCCGCTTGAGCGCCTCGACGTCCAGGGTCGCGAACTCGGCGGCGTAGTCGAAGTCCTCGTCCATCGGACTGGCCTGCGGCGAGTGCTGGTGGAGGACCTGGAGGTCCAGCTGGTTCGGCCACCAGTCGCGGTTCGTCCTGGGGCGGGTCGCCGTGGGGGCCGGGGAGGGGATTGCCGGGTTCTCGCTCTCGCTGCCGGACACGTCCGTCCTTCTTCCTGTCGCGCGGTATCCGTCCGCCGGGTCCGCCCGCCCGCGACCCCGGCGCTGTATCCGGTGTCCGGGATTCCGACTCGGCGTCCAAATGGTCGCGCACGGGGGACCGCACAGCTGAGAGAACACGCAGGGGCCGCTCAGATACCGGCGACCTTGCCGCTCGCCGCCAGCTCGTACACCAGCGTGACCGTACGCCGCCCCCCGGGCGGCAGCGGCACGTCCCAGCGGACGATGCCCTCGGCGTCGACCGCGTCCGGCGCGGGCGAGCAGGCTTCCTGGCGCAGCCGCACCTCCACCGCCGACACCTCGGAGACCGGGATCCGCTCCCGTACGGAGACCACGCGCTCCTCCTGCTCCCCGGGGGCCGAGAACCGCGACAGCGACAGCTTCACCGTACGGGTGACCACCGTGCGCTGCCCGAAGCCGGACGCGTCCCGGGACTCCTCGGCCTCCCGGACCACCCGGTGGTCGTCGCGGCTGCCGAAGGCCAGCTCGACCGGGGCCCCGGGGGCGGTGAAGTCCAGCGTCCCGCGCCCGGTGAACCCGCTGCCGCGCACCAGGTCCACCGGACCGGCGAGCAGCGCGTGCCCCGAGCGGTTCTCGGCCCGGACCACCTGCGTGACCAGCGGGGACAGCTCCGGGGAGCAGGCGTACTCACTGCTCGCGGCGGTGGTGAAGGCGGACAGCGGGACCCGGTGGGCGCGCCCGTCCGAGCGTACCGACACCGGCGCGGGGGATTCCAGCACCCGCGCCTCCCCGCCGTCGTCCACCCCGGGCAGGCCCACGACCCGGGCCGCCGGGCCGAGGTCCCCGATCTCCTCCTCGCGCAGTTCGACGTCGACCGTGCGGCGCTCCGCCGCCGTGCGGTCCTTGAGCGTCAGCCGGTCCTCGCCCAGCCGCGGCGGATCGGTGGCCAGCGAGGACCGGGCCGTCGACAGGGTCAGCCGTACGCCCGACCAGTCCTCGCCGGTGCGCTGCCAGACCATGGCGTCGGTCTCCAGGGTCAGCGCGTCCCCGTCGAGCACGGCCCGGTAGGCGGGCCGCCACAGGGCGCAGGGCACGAGGTGGGTCAGGCGCAGCGAGGCCGGACCGGCGGCCGCCGCGTCCACGGTCAGCTCGATGTGGCCCACCAGCTCGGCCGGTTCCTCCTCCGACAGCGCCATGGCCCGCTCGGTGTCGCCGAGTTCCACGGCGAGATCCGCCAGCCGGGCTTCCACCAGGCGCAGTTGCTCGCCGTGCTCGTCGCGCTCCCGGTCCACCCGGTCGAGCTTGCGGGCCCAGCGCGGGCCCTCGCTCTCCCCGGAGCCGGCGCCCTCCGCGATCTCCCGGAGCAGATCGGCGGCGAGCCGCCCGAGCAGGTCGAGCCGGGCGTGCAGCCGGTCCCGCTGCTGCCCGAGGGTGACACGCTCCGCCTCCAGGGCGTGGACGCGCAGGCGCAGAGCGGAGTCGTCCTCGGCCGAGGGCACCGGCCCGCGCGGGGTCCAGCCGCGGACGATGCGTACGTCGAGCACGGTGACCGGCTGGCCGGCGGTGACCTCGGCGTGCAGGGTGCGGTCGACGGCCAGCGCGCTGACCGGGCCGAGGCGCAGGCGCCGTACGCCGGCTTCCAGCTCCAGCACCGTGCTCCGTTCGACGTGGGCGCGGTCCTCCAGGCAGGTGACGGCGGTGACGGGAAGGGCGATCGGCTTCGGGGCCGTGGACATGGTGTGTCAGCTCCTGCGGTTGCCGCCGACCAGGGCCTTGCCGGCCGGTATGCGGATTTCGTAGCGGCCGTCGAGGGCGGTGGTGCCGCCGGCGGGCAGCTCCACCCGCCAGACGCGGATGCCCGGGGCGTGGTGCTCCGGGCCGGTGCCGGGCTCGGGTGCCGTCCAGTCGGCGCGCTCCTCGATCCGGACGTCCGCCTCGGTGGTGACGGGGACCCGCTCGCGGACCTCGACGGTGACGGGCCGCGCGAGCCGGTTGGCCAGCTCCACGTGGACGCGGTGATCGAGCACGGTGATGTTGTTGCGCAGGCCCGCGGTGGACTCCAGCAGGTTCGCCCGCCGGGTGACCCGGACGCCCTCCGCCGGGCCGAGCCCCACCCGGCTGACCCCGCCGGGGGCGAGCGTGGGCAGAGCCGCGGTCAGCAGGTACTCGTCGTCGACGGTGACCTCCACCGGGCCCGCCAGCAGCGCCTGGCCGGTGGCGTTGGACAGCACGAGCGTCGCGTACACGGTCTGCTCCACGGACGGCACGCACAGGTACTCGGTGCGCAGGCCGACCGGGATCTCGGCGACGGTGACGGTGTGCCAGGTGCCGTCCGAGGGGATGTCGGCGCGGGCGGCCGCGTCGAAGCGGTGGTCGAAGGAACCGGCCGACTCGCGCGGCCGCACGGCGTACCCGGGCAGCGCCAGCGAGCCCACCGCTTCGGCGCGGCGGCGCTGCGCCACCGCGACCGGGTCGGCGGGCGCGCCGGGGAACAGCCGGCCGCGGCGGGCGGCGGACTCGTCCGGGCCGGCCAGCACCAGCGCGGCGTAGTCCAGTTCGGCACCGCTCGGCTGCGGCGGGCCGGGAACCGGGGCGGGCCGCGGCGCGGCGGCGGGAGCGCCGGACCGGGCCCGCGCGACCGGGGCACCGGGGGCGGCGAAGATCCCGCCGCCCGCGCCACCGGCCGGGCGGCCCGGCATGGCCGACAGCATCGGCTGGCCCGGATCGGGCAGGGCGCCCCCGCCGAAGGCGTCGGGATGCGGCCCGCCGGGAGCCGCCGGGGCGGGCGCAGCCCCGTACGCCTGGGGCGCGGGAGCCGGTACGGGAACGGGCGCGGGCGGCGGGAGCGGTACGGCCGCGGTGGCGGCGGGCATGGCCGGGGCGGTGGCCGGGATACGGCGCGGGCCGGCCGCCTGGTAGCCGGTGAACAGGTCGGCGAGCCCCGCCGGGGGCTCGCGCCAGCCGGGCGGCGTCGGCTCGTGCTGGCGGCGTCCCACGCGGATCGACCGCAGCCGGGGCAGATCGGTACGGCGGTTCAGGTCGGCGGTGGCCAGGGCGACGCGTACGCCGGTCCAGTCCTCGCCGGTGCGCTGGGCCACGGAGGCGCGCAGCACCAGCTGCCCCGTACCGTCGCCCTGGCGGTGCGTCAGCCGGTACGTGGGCACCCAGACGGCACCCGGAACCCCGTACTCCAGCTCCAGTTCCACTTCCGCCCCGGCGGCGGCGCCAGTGACGTCGAGGTTCAGCACCGCGCAGACGGAGGTCTCCACATGTGCCTCCGGCGCGTCCGTGGAGGCGCGGGCCAGGCGGTCGGAGGCGACGCCGAGCGCGTGCTCCGCGAGGCGGACCGCCTCCTCCAGCTCGGTGAGGCGCGCGTGCAGCCCCGTCAGCCGCTCCTCCACGAAGTCCCCGAGCGCCAGCCACGCGTCGACGGGCGTACGCCGGTGCGGGTCCTCGGGCCGGGCGGCCGGCGGGACCGGGCGCAGGCCCGTGACCTCCGCGATCAGACCCCGCTGCCGGTCCCGGCGGGCCCGGGCCGCCGCGCAGGCGTCCCGCAGCCGCTCCACCTCGTCCCGCAGCCCCTCGGGGGCCTCCGCCGACACGGGCCCGGCCTCGACCTCCACCCGGGCCTCGGTGACGCGGATCCCGGAACCGTCCGGCACGGCCGCCCGCAGCGAGGCCGGGTCCAGCGAACGCGGCAGACCCGTCACCCGAACCCGGCCGTCCGGCGGGACCACGCCCCGGACCAGGCGGCGGCAGAGCGCGCCCTGCGCGTACACCACGACCGAATCGAGGGTCGAAGCCCACCGCTGCGCCGTACCCACCGTCATATGCCCCGCCCCCGTCGCGTCCGTGCTGAGCGAAGCCTACGCTCCGCAGGTCCGGGCCGGTGCGTCACGTCCGGGCCACGGCCTCCAGCGGGCTCAGGGCGGCCGCCCGGCGGGCCGGAACGGCCGCCGCGAGGGCCCCGGTCAGCAGGGACAGCGCGGTGACGAGCAGCAGCGTTCCCCAGGGCAGCACCAACGCGTACTGCGGCAGCGCCCCGTTGGCGAGGGCGCCGACCGCCCACGCGGCGAACAGGCCGCCCGCCAGGCCCAGAAGGGTGCCGAAGGCGGCCACGGCCACCGCTTCCAGGCGGATCGTCCGGCGGATCCCCGCCCGGTCCATCCCGATGGCGCGCAGCACACCGATCTCGCGGGTACGCTCCGCGACCGACATGGCCAGGGTGTTGACGATGCCGAGGGCGGAGATCACGGCGCCGATGGCGAGCAGTCCGTACATCAGGGTCAGCAGGCCGGCCAGGGAGCCGGCCGCCTCCGCGACGATCTGCCCGCGGTCCCGCACCCGTACCAGAGGGCTGTCGCCGACGGCGGCGCGCAGCCGGGCGGCCGTGGCCTCGGAGACCGCGCCGGGCTCGGTGCGGACGAGGATCCGCTGCACGGAGCCGGGCCGGAAGGCGTCCTCCCGTACCTCGGCCCGCGCGCCCAGCAGGTCACCGGCGGCCGGGTTGTCCGCGTACACGCCCACGACCGAGTAGGGCCTCGGCTGCTGGGCGCGGCCGATCCGGGCCTCGAAGCGGCTGCCCACCTCCAGGTGCTGCTCGCGGGCGAGGCTCCGCGAGACGGCGATCCGGCCGGGCCCGAGGTCCTTCGCGGAGCCGGCGGCGAAGTCCAGCCGCAGGACGGAGTCCACGGTGGCCGGATCGACGCCCGCGATCGCCCGGACCCCGCCGCCGGTACGGAAGAGCACGGAGTCGGTCACGGCCACCGCGGTCCGCACCCCGGGCACGGCGGCCACGCGCTGCTCGGAGGCCGGGTCCACGGAGGTGGTGGGGGTGCTGCTGCCGATCACGTAGTCGGCGCCGAGCCCGGCCGCCGCCTGCCGGTCCAGGGCCTGCCCGCCGGAGTGGCCGATGACGGCGAGCCCCGACACCAGGGCCGTACTGATCATCAGCGCGGAGGCGGTGGCGGCGGTGCGCCGGGGGTCCCGCAGGGCGTTCTCCCGCGCGAGCCGGCCGGCGATCCCGAAGCGGTCGGTCAGCCGGGCACCGAGCCGGATCACGGGCGCGGCCAGCAGCGGCGCCAGCACGATCAGCGCCACCAGGAGCAGGGCACACCCCGACAGGGCGCTGCGCAGGTTGGCCTCGGAGGCGTCCTCCGCCCCCGTCAGCGACACCAGCAGCCCGCCTCCGGGCACCAGCAGGAGCAGCCCCGCCACGGCCCGGACCCGGGAGGCGGTCGCGCCCGGCGGCTGCTCGGCGGCCCGCAGCGCCTCGATCGGCGCCACCTTCGCGGCCCTGCGGGAGGGCAGCCACGCGGAGAGCACCGTCACGCCGACCCCCACGAACAGCGCCGCCACGACGGGGAACGGGCCGATCACCAGCGGCCCGCGCGGCAGCACGTCCTGAGAGGTGCTCAGCAGACCGGGCAGGACGGCGGCGATCCCGAGGCCGAGCAGGAAGCCCGCCCCCGACGCGGCGAGGCCGACGAGCACCGCCTCCCACAGGACGGACCGCACCACCTGGCGGCGGGTGGCCCCGATGGCCCGCAGCAGCGCGATCTCCCGGGTCCGCCGCGAGACGAGCATGGTGAAGGTGTTGACGATGAGGAAGGAGCCGATGAAGAGCGAGACCCCGGCGAAGACCATCGGGAGCTTCTGGTGGCCCCGGGTCAGCGTGTCCAGGTACGTGGCCTGCTGCGCGGCCTGGGCGGCGCCGCTGATGGTCTCCGCCCGGCCGGCCGGCAGGGCGGCGGTGACCCGCTCGGACAGCCGGTGCGGGTCGGTGCCGGGCGCGGCCGCGAGGTCGACGGAGGTGTACTGCCCGGCGGAGGCGAAGAGCTGCTGGGCGGTGGCCGCGTCGAACACGGTGAGGGTGCCGCCCGAGGTCACCCGGGTGTCCCGGGTGGAGACGATGCCGACGAGCCGTTTGCGCAGGACCGGCCCGTCGGTGGCCAGGGTGACGGTGTCCCCGATCCGGTATCCGCCGGCGGCGGCGGTGCCGCGGTCCACGGCCAGTTCCTCGCCGCCGCGGGGGGCGCGCCCCTCGACCACCGGATGCCTGGGATCCGTACCGTCCGGGCCCGGCAGATGGGCGGTGGCCAGGTTCGCCCATGCCTTCCCGGCCCGCAGCGGAGCGCCGTCGGCCGCGTTGAGGGTGGCCGAGCCGTCGACGGAGGGGCGTACGGAGGCCACACCGGGGATCCCGGCGAGCGTGCGCACCAGGGCGTCGTCGAGCACCCCCGGGGCCTCGTCCGGCGCGGCGCCGGGCGGGGCGGGCTTCGGGGTGACGGTGAGGGCGATCCCGGCGAAGTCCTTGGAGGCGGCGGCACGGTAGGCCGCGGCGGAGGACTCCGCGAAGACGAGGGTGCCGCAGACGAAGGCGACACCCAGGCAGACGGCGAGGACGGTCATGGCCAGACGGGCCTTGTACGCCAGCACGTTGCGCAGGGCTGTTCTCAGCATGGAGGGGCTTTCGGGTACGGGGATCGGGGGATCGGTGGATCGGGGGACTGCTCGGGGGATCGCTCGGGCGGGGTGTGCGGAGCCGGGATCAGCGGGCGCGGGTGTCGAGGGACTTCATCCGGTCCAGCACCCGGTCCGGGGTGGGGCGGACCAGCTCGTCCACCAGCCGGCCGTCGGAGAGGAAGACGACCCGGTCCGCGTAGCCGGCGGCGACCGGGTCGTGGGTCACCATCACCACGGTCTGGCCGAGTTCGCGCACCGAGTCGCGCAGGAAGCCCAGGATCTCGGCCCCGGCGCGCGAGTCGAGGTTCCCGGTGGGCTCGTCCCCGAAGACGATCGCGGGCCGCGAGACCAGGGCGCGGGCCACGGCCACGCGCTGCTGCTGCCCGCCGGAGAGCTGGCCGGGCCGGTGGCCGAGGCGCTGGGACAGCCCGGCCATGGCGACCACGCGCTCCAGCCACCGCGGGTCGGGGCGGCGGCCGGCGATGGCCAGGGGGAGGGTGATGTTCTCCAGGGCCGTCAGGGTCGGCAGCAGGTTGAACGCCTGGAAGATGAAGCCGATCCGGTCCCGGCGCAGCTCGGTGAGCTGCCGGTCGTTCAGGCCGCCCAGTTCGGTGGTGCCGATGCGGACGGAACCGGAGTCGGCGGAGTCCAGCCCGGCGGCGCAGTGCATGAGGGTGGACTTGCCGCAGCCGGAGGGGCCCATGATGGCGGTGAACTCGCCCTCCCGGAAGGCGATGCTGACCCGGTCCAGGGCCACGACACGGGTGTCGCCGCTGCCGTAGGACTTGGTCAGGCCGGTGGTGGAGGCGGCGGCCGGGGCCGTGGTCACGGCGGGCGCGGGGTGCGGCGCGGGAGTGTCGAAGGGTGCGGCGGTCACGGGCGGGGACTCCTCTTCGGGGTGCGGGTCGGTGCACTTCGAAGGGTGTCCGGGCTGTGTATCGGTGCCTGGACCGGCGTGTATCGGTCCGCGCGCCGGTGTGCGGCGGTTGTGTACGAGCCGGCTCGCCCCCGGGGGTCAGGAGGGCAGGCGCAGGGTGGCGACGGCGCCGCCGTCCGGGGCGTTGGCCAGGACCAGTTCCGCGCCGAGCAGCCGGGCCTGGCCCAGGGCGATGGTCAGCCCCAGGCCGTGGCCGGAGCCGCGCTCCGCCGCGCCCGTGTGGAAGCGGCGCGGCCCCTCGCGCAGCAGGTCCGGGGGAAAGCCGGGGCCGTGGTCGCGTACGACGACGGTCCGGCCCGCGACGGTCACCTCCACCGGAGCCCGGCCGTGCCGGTGGGCGTTGGTGACGAGATTGCCGACGATGCGTTCGAGGCGGCGCGGATCGGTCTCCACCGGCCCTTCCGGCGCCTCCCCGGCCATGACCGCCGTAGCGAATCCGGTGCGCGCCACGGCCTCCCGGACCACCTCGCCCAGCGGCACCCGTGCCCGTACGGCCTGCTCGGCGCCCGCGTCCAGGCGGGAGATCTCCAGCAGGTCCTCGACGAGCCCGCGCAGGTCCCGTACCCGGGCCCGGAGCAGGTCCTCGGTCTCGCCGGGCGGCAGCAGATCGGTGGCGGCGAGCAGCCCGCCGACGGGCGTGCGCAGCTCGTGCGCCACGTCCGCGGTGAACCGGCGCTCGGTGCGCAGCCGCCGGGCGAGGCTGTCCGCCATGAGGTCGACGGTGGTGGCGATGCCCGCCACCTCGTCGTGGCCCCGGACCGGCCCGGTCCGCGCGTCGAGATCGCCGCCGGCGATCCGGACGGCGGTCTCGGATACCCGGCGCAGCCGGCGCCCGAGCAGCCCCGCCCCGTAGACCGCGAGGGGTACGGCCGCCGCCAGGGCGGCCAGCGAGGCCACCGCCATGCTCATGTCCAGCCGGCGCAGCCCGTACAGCTCCGAGCTCATGTTGACCCGGACGGCCAGCACCGGGCTGCCGGGCCCGCCGACCCGCTGGGCGCCCCAGACGCTCGGCCCGACGTTGTTCTCGACGTGCGCGTCGTCGGCCGTGTGCCGCGCGCCGTCCGCCGGCCGGCGCAGGGCCGCGGGCAGGCCCTCGGGGTCGAGCTCGGCGCCGTCCGCGAGGGTTCCCGTACGCCGGTAGGTCTCCATGGCCGCGTACACGCCGTTGAAGGCCCGCGCCCGGGCCCGGTCGCGGATGTCGTGCGCGGTCCACAGGTGTACGAGGACGCCGACGGCTACGGCGACCAGGCAGGCGGTGGCGGCGGCCAGCGCGGCGATCTTCCAGCGGAGGGAGGCGCCGGGGCGGGGGAGGGAGGCGCCGGGCCGGCGGAGGGCGGGCACCGCGCTCAGCGCCTGAACTTGTAGCCGAAGCCGCGGACCGTCTCGATCCGGTCGCGGCCCAGCTTCCGGCGCAGCCGCTGCACGCACAGGTCGACCACCCGGCTGTCGCCGTCCCAGCCGTAGTCCCAGACATCGCGCAGCAGGGTGTGCCGCTCCAGGACGACCCCGGGGTCGGCGGCGAACCGCAGCAGCAGCTTGAGCTCGGTCGGGGTCAGCGCCACCGGGGCCCCGGCGAGGGTGACCTCCAGGCCGCCGGTGTCGAGGGTCAGGTCCCCGAAGACGAGCAGGCCGGGGCCGGGGCCGCCGTCGGAGGGCGGGCCGGGCCGTTCCCCGGCCGCCGGGGCGGTGGGCGCGTAGGTGGCCCGGCGCAGCAGGGAGCGGATGCGGGCGACGAGTACGAAGGTGTCCACGGGCTTGACCACGTAGTCGTCGGCGCCCGCCTCCAGGCCGGCGACGACATCGAGCCCGTCGCCGCGCGCGGACATCATCAGGACCGGTACGAGGCTGCTCTCGCGGACCCGTCGGCACAGGCCGATACCGTCCAGGCCGGGCAGCATCACGTCCAGGATCAGCAAGTCGAACTCCTCCTCCCGGAAGAGCTCCAGCCCGGTGAGTCCGTCGGCCGCCGCCCGCACGGTGTAGCCGTAGCGCTCCAGGGCGACGGCGAAGGACCGGCGCATCAGCTCGTCGTCCTCGACCAGCAGCACGCGAACGGGGGAGGACACGGGGACGGACTCCTGCTTCGGGCGGGCCGGGGCGGCCGGCGATTCGGAGGGAACGATACGGCAGGGTACGGGCGTGGCGGGGCGGGCTGTGGAGGTGCTCCCAGGCCCGATCCGGTGGGAAACGTGCAGGTCAGGGGCCTTGCGCGGGTGCGTCGGCGTACTCGCTTCGACGGGAGATCGAGCCCTCGCTGATACGCGACAGATACGGAGCAAGCCGGCTTTCAAGTGAACGGGCATTCGATTGCGGGCGCCCTTGCGACCTGCGGATGCCGACAGGAGGGCCCGTCTGGAGAGAACATGGTCGGGTGCGAAGGGTTCCGGGCAGCCGAGAGCAGGAGGTGGGCCGGCGTGCGCTCCGCGAGGCGCTGGTCGCCGCCGGTGCCGAGGCCGGAGCGACCGTGGCCATGCTCTACCTGCCCGACCCCGACCCCACCCGCCGCGTCCTGCACCTGACGCTGGTCACCGGGCTGTCCCGCGAGTTCGCGGCGCCCTGGTCCCGGGTCGGCCTGGAGGATCCGCTCCCCGTCGCCGACGCCGTCCGCGAGAGCCGGCTGGTCTGGCTCGCCGGCCAGGAGGCCATCGCCCGCCGCTATCCGCGCCTCGGGCTCGTCCTCCCGTACGACTTCGCCCTCGCCTCCGCCCCGCTCAGCGCGGACGGCGCCGCCCCGACCGGAGCCGGGCTGGTGTTCCTGTGGCCCGGCGCCCACGAGCCCGAGCTGCGCGCTCCCCAGCGGCAGGCCCTCGAAGCGGCCCGTACCCGCCTGGCGCGGGTCCTGCTGCGCGCGGCCGGCGAGGGGAACCCGATCCTGCCGGCCGACCGCCCCGTGATGGTCCGCCCCCTGCCGCCGCCCACCCCGGGCCCGGCGGAGGCGGGGGCCGCGATGGCCTTCGTACGACGGCTCCCCGGGGCCAGCTGCTCGCTCGACCTCAACGGGATCATCACCTTCATCACCCCGGAGGCCGCCGATCTGCTCGGTACGCCCGTGGCCGAGCTGATCGGCTGCCTGCCGTGGGAGGCGCTGCCCTGGATGGACACCCCCACCATCGAGAACCACTACCGCGCCGCCGTCATGAGCAGGCTGCCGCGCAGCTTCACCACTCCGCGCCCCACCGGCGAGCTGGTGCGTTTCGACCTGTACCCCGACAACTCCGGCATCAGTGTCCGCATCACCGCGGGCGCCGACCAGCCCGCCTCCCCGGCCGCCTTCCCGCCGGGCGCCCCCGAGGAGGCCGCGCCCAGCCGCGCCACCGCCCTCTACCCGCTGATGCTGCTCGCCGCCACCCTCACCGAGGCGGCCCACGCGCGGGACGTCGTGGAGAAGTCCGCCGACCAGATCGTGCCCTCGCTCGGGGCCCACGCCATGGCCCTGCTGGCCCCGGAGGACGGCCGGCTGCGGATCGTCGGCCACCGCGGCTACTCCGCCGCGCACATGGCGGACCTCGACGGCACGCCCGTCACGGCCGACAGCGTCGCCACCCACATCATGCGGACCGCGGCTCCCCTGTTCTACGGCGACCGGGACGAGTTCCTGACGGCTCACCCTGAGGCGGTGATCGAGGGCGGCATGGAGGCGTGGGCCTTCCTGCCCCTCATCGCCTCCAAGCGCACGGTCGGCCTGCTCATCCTGGCGTATTCGCACCCCCACACCTTCGCCCCCGGTGAACGCGCCGTGCTGACCTCCATCGCCGGGCTCATCGCCCAGGCCCTGGACCGCGCCCGGCTCTACGACTCCACCCACCAGCTCGCGCACAGCCTCCAGACCGGGCTGCTGCCGCGCGAGCTGCCCCGCGTCCCCCGCCTGGACGTGGCCGCGCGCTACCTGCCCGCCGCCCACGGCCTGGACATCGGCGGGGACTTCTACGACCTCATCCGCATCGACGACACCAACGTCGCGGCCGCCATCGGCGATGTCCAAGGCCACAACGTGAACGCCGCCGCCCTCATGGGCCAGGTCCGCACGGCCGTGCACGCCAGCGCCGGAGCGCCCCCGGCCGAGGTGCTGGCCCGTACGAACCGGCTCGTCACCGACCTCGAACCCGGCCTGTTCACCAGCTGCCTCTACGTCCATGTCGACCTGGCCGCGCACACCGCCCGGCTCGCCACGGCCGGACACCCGCCGCCCCTGCTGCGCCATGCCCGCGGTACGACGGAGCTGCTGCGGCCGCCGCCCGGACTGCTCCTCGGCATCGACCCCGAGGCCGCCTACACCGCCGTGGAGGTCCCCTTCGGCCCGGGTGATCTGCTGGCCCTCTACACGGACGGCCTGGTGGAGGCGCCCGGCCGGGACATCGAGGAGGCCATCGGCGCCGTCGCCGCCTGCCTCACCGCCTCCCCGGCCGGACGGCCGCTGGGGGAACTGGCCGACGCGCTCGTGGAACACGCCCCGCGCGGTGCGCCCCGTACGGACGACATCGCGCTGCTGCTCCTGCGTATGGAGAGGTGAGCGGAGCGGGGTGCGGGCGCGGTCCGGGCTGCCGGACCGCGCCCGATGCTGTACCTCCTACCGGCCGCGCTCCGGGGACAGCGTCGGTGAGGCGTCGCGCTGGTGCGGGACCGCCACGCCCGTGGACAGCGGGCTCCTGAGCTCGCCCTGGTGGAGTTCGACCGTGCGGGTCGGCGCGGGGATGGAGATGCCCTCGGCGCGGAACCGCTCGTGCAGGCGCTTGATGAACTCGTGCTTGATCCGGTACTGGTCGCTGAACTCGCCGACGCCCAGGATCACCGTGAAGTTGATGCGGGAGTCCGCGAAGGTGTGGAAGCGGACGGCGGCCTCATGCTCGGGGAGGGCGCCGTTCACCTCGGCCATCACCCCGTCGACGACCTCCAGGGTCACCCGTTCCACATGCTCCAGGTCGCTCTCGTAGCCCACGCCCACCTGGACCAGGATCGACAACTGGGCTTCCGGCTGGGAGAAGTTGGTCATATTGGTCTTGGCGAGGCGGCCGTTGGGGATGATGACCAAGTTGTTCGACAGGTTGCGCACCACCGTGTTGCGCCAGTTGATGTCGACGACATAGCCCTCCTCGCCGCTGCTGAGCCGGATGTAGTCGCCCGGCTGCACGGTCTTCGAGGCGAGGATGTGCACGCCCGCGAAGAGGTTGGCGAGGGTGTCCTGGAGCGCCAGGGCCACGGCCAGACCGCCGACCCCGAGTGCGGTGACCAGCGGGGCGATGGACACGCCCATGGTCTCCAGGGCCACGAGGAAGCCCATCACGAGGACCACGATCCGCGTGATGTTGACGAAGATGGTGGCCGAGCCGGCCACCCCGGTGCGCGCCGCCGCCAGGGACTGGACCAGGCCCGCGATGACCCGTGCCGCGCTGAGCGTGGCGATGAGGACCAGCAGGGCGGTCAGGGACTGGTTGACGAGCCCGGAGACGCGGGTGGTGAGCGGGAGCGCGGCGGCGGCCACCGCGGCGCCGGCGATGAGGGCCGCCCCCGGCGCGATGGTGCGCAGGGAGTCGACGATGATGTCGTCCCCGCGCCAGCGGGTCCGTTCGGCGTGCCGGGCCAGCCAGCGCAGCAGGGCGCGCAGTACCAGGCCCGCGAAGGCGCCCGCGGCGAGGGCGATACCGGCGACGAGCCAGTCGTGCAGGACGAGGTCCCGGCTCAACGGACGCCCTCCGCTTCGCGGTGCCGGCGCGGGGAAGCGGTGACGGCCGCGGCCGGCCGTCGTATGAGGGGTGTGGTCACCTTGTCACCTGTCAGTTCGTCGTGCGGGAAGCCTCGTTCGGGCGCGGATACGCATTCCGGAACGGGCTGCCATCCTGCCCCATGACGGTGCGTCGGGCCGCAGGCGGGCCGGTTCGCAGGCCCGCCGCGGCCGGTTCCGCATGCCCGCCGCCGGGCCGGCGGCGGGCGTCGTCCGCAGGGGTCGTCGGGGGTCGGTTCGGCCTCAGCGCCGGGCGGCGGCGTGTTCCAGGACGGCCCGGACCTCCGCCGCGATCGCGCTCTCGTTGCGCTCGAACTCGGGCCCGGTGAGCTGCTGGGGGTCGGCCGGCAGACCGGTCAGGACGGGCGTGTGCAGATGGCCACCGGGGAGCTGCGGCGCCAGCTCGCCCCGCAGCCGGTTGGAGCGGTAGGCGACCTCGTTGGACAGGTAGCCGCCCCCGCCTCCCTCCACCGCGCGCGAGCCGGGCGTGGGGCCGTTCGCGCGGTCCACGGGCGCGGTGGCGCCGGCCGGGATCTCCACCACCTCGGTGTTGAGGAACACCGGGTACGGGCTCTGCACGGCGTCGGTCACCGCCTTCGCGGGCAGCGTGGTCGGGATGAACTCCGGCCCCGGACCGAGACCGGGCGCGGTCACCGGCCGCTCGCGCGTGCCCCCGGAGAGCGCCTGCCGGTTGTCGGGGTAGGGATCGGCCGAGCGGGCCCGCCCGGCCCACGCCTCCAGGGTGAAGATCCCGGGGTAGCCCTGGCTGACCGTCGTGATGAGGTGCGCCTGCGCGGGACCGGCCGCCAGGTGCGGGGCGAAGGCGCGCTCGACCATCCCGGCGTCGAAGTCGGCGTAGCGGACGGGGAGTACGACGGCCCGGATCTCGGCGGTCGTCCCGTCGGCGAGGGTCACGCGGCGGCCGTTGAGCTGGAGCGCGGCCGAGCCGGAGGGGTTGGCGCGGCGTATCTCGGCGTCGAGCCCGAAGGGGTCGAAGCCGCTGATGAACACGCGCCGTACGCCGGGCGCGGTCCGGAAGGCGTTGTTCGTCAGGCCGCGCGAGGCGTCCTCGAAGCGGGCCCGCAGCGCGGCCCGGTCGACGGCGAAGTCCGGCTGCCAGCGGGCGATCGCGGCGGTCATGGCGAGCCGCGCCCAGTACAGCGGCCGGTCGTCACCGGGGGCCAGGTCGCCGCCGGGGCGCTGGCCCTGGGCGCGCCGTACGGAAGCCTGCCACAGCGATTCGCCCCAGGAGTCGGCCAGTTGGCGGGCCTCGGCGGTGCTGCGGGCCGTGCACAGCCCGGCGGGGAAGCGCCGTACGAAGTCCCCGAGGCCGCCGCGCTCGACGAGGGCGGTGGTACGCGCGTCCGCGAGCCGCGCCTGTTCGGCGTCGAGGGGTGCGGAGGGCGACGTACGGCATCCGGCGGGGGCGTCGGCGGCGGGGGATGCCGGGTACGCGTACGCGGGGGAGGCGGCGACGGGCGGGAGGACAAGGGCGAGGAGGGCGGCGGCCGATACCGCGCGCCGTAAGAGCATCATGCGGCGTGACACTACTCAGCGTTTCCCGGCCCTCACCAGACGCTCCGGCCCCGCGCGCTCGCTTCTGTCTCAACTCCATTGCCGCGGAGGCTGACAAACGTCATGCCTGTCTCATGAGACAGATCCTCCTGAGGGTGGAGGGCCCGACCGCACGAACCGGCGACGATGGACGGGCAGCCGCAGAAGACTTCCGGCCACAGAGCCCCGGAGCCCCAGGAGCGCCATGACCAACGCCCGCCCGGCCCGTACCCGACCGCCTCAGGAGGGGGCAGGATCCCCCGCCCCGAGCGGCGGCCGCTCCTGGACCCGTCGCGGAACGCGGCTGACCGTCCTGGCCTCGGCCACGGTCCTGTCGCTCACCGCCCTCGTCATACCGGCCCAGGCGGCCGCGCCATCCCTCTCCGGTCCGGCCGGGGTCCAGACGCAGCAGTACGGCCAGCAGCCCCTGGACCGCGCGGCCCTGCGGACATCCCTCGACGCGGTCCGCACGGCCGGCATGTACGGCATCCACTCCTCGGTCCGCAACGGCTCGGCGAGCTGGCGCGGGGCGGCCGGGCTGGCGGACGTCGACACCGGGCGGCCCATGCAGCCGTACTTCGAGCACCGCATCGGCAGCATCACCAAGACCTTCACCGCCGTCGCCGTACTCCAGCAGGTGCAGGCGGGCCGGATCGAGCTCGACGCCCCGGTCGGCCGCTACCTCCCGCGCCTGATGGACGCCGAGCGGGGCCGCACGGTGACCGTACGGATGCTGCTGAACCACACCAGCGGCATCGGGGACTACGTACTGCCCGCCTTCCCCGGCCTGATCGAAGACCCGGGCGGCACCCTGGAGGCCAACCGCCACCGGCACATCGAGCCGCAGGAACTGGCCCGCCTGGGCCTGGCCGTGCAGCCCGCCGCCCCGCGCGGCTCGTTCGCGTACTCCAACACCAACTACATCATCGCGGGGCTGCTGCTGGAGAAGGTCACGGGCCAGGACGCGGAGGCGTACATCACGCGCAACGTCATCCGCAAGGCGGGCCTGAAACACACCTACTTCCCGCGCACGGCCCGCATCGAGGGCCCGCACGCCAAGATGTACGAGTCGATGTACGGGACCATCGACCCCGCCAGGGACTTCAGCGAGTACGACATGTCGTGGGCCGGCACGGCGGGCGCGCTGGTCTCGACGACGGACGACCTGAACGACTTCTACCGCCGGCTCCTGAGCGGCAAGCTCCTGCGCCCGGCCGAACTGCGCGCGATGAAGACGACGGTCCCCGCGTCCGACCCGGCCCCGGACGGCGAACCGCCCTTCCACTACGGCCTGGGCCTCTACTCCCTCCGCATGCCCGACGGCACCACGTACTGGGGCCACGACGGCGGGGTCTTCGGGGCGGGCACGTGGGCCCTGTCGACGGAGGACGGCAAGCGCCAGATGGCGGTGGCCTACAACCTGATGAAATACGAACGCTTCGACGACCAGAACCAGCCCAAGCCGGACCCGATCGGCCCCGCCCTCATCACGTACGTCACCACAGCCCTGAACGCGGGCCACACCCCACCCACCCCCCGCCTCTCCACCCCCCTCCCCACCCCGGACACCCTCCTCTCCCCCCAACAACTCCTCCACTAGCCCGGCCGGCCCCGAACCACCTCGCCATGGCCGACCAGGCCGGCGTTCAGCCGCGGGATGGTTCACTTGCTGGACCGGACGGCATGAGGCCGCACCCGGCAGCCACGCCATAGCCCTCGATGCCGTTCAGGCGACCGGATGAGCCCGGGTCCCGACCAAGACGGGACCCGGGCTCATCCGCCGGACGGAAACCCCGTCCCCAGTGCGTCAGCCGGCAGCTGTCTTCTCGACGCCGTTCATGGCGCAGTCGGCGATCGACGCCAGGATTCCCTTGTCACCACAGGACAGGGCGACTTCGGCCCGCACCAGCTTGACCGGGGAGTAGATCATCGGTGACCAGTAGGTCTCGTTCTCCTTCGCGCCCTCATTGAGCTTGAAGGTGTACGTCTGCGTGTAGCCGGTGTCCTGCACCGCACGCAGCGCCAGCGGGCTGCCGCCGAAGTACCAGCCCCGGGGGTACTGGTGGTAGCGGGCCCAGTTCGTCTTGCAGGTGGGGGAGTAGCGGAGCTCAAGAATCGCTCCGGTGAGCTCCTTGACCGCGATGGTCTTGGCGTCCTCCGCACAGCGAGTGGTACCCGGGTCCATGCCCGAGCAGTAGTCGCCGTAGCAGCCGACATCGGCCTGGGCCTCGCCGGCGAGGACAACGGGTGAAAGGACAGCGGTGATCGCCATGCCAACGGCGGTGAATGATCGACGGATACGCAAGGCTGCTCCTCGTGCTCCAGGCGCCAACGTCCCGAGTGGCGCTCCACAACCACGCTGCACCAGCCGCAACTCCGTTCGCATGTACCGGGTCTGACAAAAAACCGCCCCCAGATTCGTCACCCGGAGAACAGACCATCAAGATCCAAACTGTGGCAATTGCCATGAGGATTGGCGAGGGGCAACATCCGCGTCCGACCACACATCTGGAAGGCGTCGCCACCAGGAAGAACAGAACGATCCCCGGCTTCGAGCACGCAGTTGTCCGACCCGATGCTGCCTTATACCTCACCCGCGGCGTGGCAGCTCCGCTCCCGACCAAGATGGCGGGAAGCCAGCACCTCCCCACCTTCAACAGCTGTGGGACAACCCGAATCAGGGGCTGGTGAGGGGTGAGCGCCGTCCCACCGCGTGCCCTCCGGCGCTCTGCGCGGCGATCATCACCGGCGTGTTCACCCTCTGGCACGCATGAGCGAAGCCCGGCGCACCGCGAGTGCGCTGGGCTCCGCGCCGCTCGCGGTTGGCTCAGGTCCTGTCGCCGGTTGTGTTGTGGTGTACGCGCTGTCGTCGGGGCATCCCGGAGGTTCCATTGTCAGCCCCGGCGGTTACCTTGCAGGTCAGGGCAGAGTTAAGGCGGAGTGGGGGAGCGGTAGTGGTGGTCGAGTTCGTGGAGTCCTGGGACGCGGTGTCGCGGACCGGGGGTCCTGCGCTGTCACGCGAGGAGGCGCGGGCGCGGGATGCCGCCGGGCTTCCGTACGCGGTCGTGTACCGCATGCCGGGTCGCGAAGTCCCTCTCGGGGCGCGGTGGGTGGCGTGGCAGGCGGGGGTCCTGGACAGCTGGGCGTACGACGAACACGGGCGCCGGACCGCTGAGTCCGAGCTGCAGCTGCGAGAGGACGAGGGGCGGCTGCTGATACGGCGCCTGCTCGTGCGGCAGTACCCGGACGCGCAGACGGCGGAGTTCGACGTGCACTGTCCCCGGACCGCGGTGGACGTGTCGGCCGCCGGGACCGCGCGTATCTCGCACCAGCCCGAGGGCATGCGGGGCGCCTCGCTGGAGGGCAAGGTGGCGGTGGCCGAGGAGCACCTGTGGACGGCCCGCCCCCGCTTCGACGACTGGCCGGCGCTGCCGGTCTCGGACACGCTGCCGGGGTGGATCGCCGCCGAGCTGTCCGCTGCGGCGTCCGACTGGCGGCGGGAGCCGTCGCGGCTGCTCGGGTCCATCGACTTCGACCGGCTCTTCCGGCCCGGAACCCGCCTCGCCGACGGGACCGTGCTCGACGCGGTCCCTTGCGGCAGCCTGCGCGTGCCGAGCGGGGTGCTGGCCGTGGCCTGCCCGGTCAGCTGGGACGAGGGGCGGAGGATCACGGTGGCCGTGCCGCCGGGGACGTACCTGGTGAAGGCGGCCCTGGTGGAGGTGGCGGACAGGGGCTATGGGGCGTACGAGGAGGCTGTGGCCGTCCGTCTGCAGATCCGTGACGCCCCCGTGGCGGCCTGGGAGATGGCACTCGGCCCGGGTGACGACACGCTCCGGCTCCAGGCGGGAGAAGCCTTCGGCTTCGGCACGGACGGGGCTACGGGCGCCTTCGGCGACGCCGACGCCTGGCAGGACCTGCGGGACCTGCTGGAGCGGGCGAGCCGGCCGGGTGCCCCCGAGGCCGACCGGCTCACCGACGCCCTGGCGGGCGTACACGTCGACGGAGGCGACCTGGGCGCGGACCTGGCGGCCTTCTACACCGGCGGCGACGGGGTCTACCCGGTCTGGCTGGGCCGTTCCGCGTCGGGGGAGGTCGTCTGCGTCGATGTCGCGACCGCCTTCGACGTGGACCTCGTTTCCTGACGCCGTCGGCCAACCCATGGTCAGGCGGGGGAGGTAGTGAGCGTCGTCGGGACGGACTGCTTGCAGAGCCCTTCCGCAAGCAGTTCCACTTCCACACCGGTGCCCACCAGGCCGATCTCGCTCAGCTCGGCCGCCGTCAGCCGGGCCTCGCCCAGCGACAGCCGGCGTACCTCGCGCAGGGCTCGCAACACGGGGACGAGACTGCTCCCGTTGGAGGCGAGCCGAAGTCGAGCCGCCCCGTGCTGGGCCAGCAGAGCCTGCCGTACTTCTTCGGGGGCCGGCCCCGCGCCCCTCTCGCACCACCCCGTGGCGCATGATCCGCAACATCCTTCGACGCCCCAGCGGAGCTGCCCCCGTTCGATGTACTGGCCGACATCGCGCACCAGCACGTCGCCGCAGGTGGGGCACGGCGAAGTGATCTGCACTCCCTGAGTGGCGGTGATCATTGGCCTGTCTCCCTGCGAAGTCGATCTGTCCGATCCTGCCGTAGGCGTGGTGGTCGGGCGACTGGATTGTCTGAGTGTTCTCCTGAGTCGTTGGCGCGTGAGTACGAAGGCCAGCGGTCTGGCGTTGGGCAGGGAGCCGGCCGGGGCGCCCGGCTGAGGGCGCGGCCGGAGTGGGGATCCGGCCTGCGCCGTCTGCGGGTGGGTCAGACGTTGCCGAGGTCTGAGCTGATCCAGTGTTCCGGGCGCATGTGGATCACGATCTGTTCGCCGTGGTTCTTCCACGCGAAGTCGACGTAGCCCTCGACCTTGTCCGCCGGGAGGTAGCGGGCGGACATTTCCACCAGTTGCTCGCGCGTGGCGGGCACCGTGGAGGTGACCGGGCCTTCCACCGAGACGTAGCGGATGGTCGGGTCCAGGCGGTCCACCAAGAGGGTGAACCGGCCTGCGGCCTTGATCAGTTCGGCCTTGCGGGAGTCGCTGCCGGTCATGATCCAGATGTCGCCGCCGGGTGCGTACTGGTACCAGATGGGGACCGCCAGCGGTGCGCGGTCGCCCTCCCTTCCCGCGTTCACCGCGAGCGCGGCCACGTGGGGTTCGGCGAGAAACTGCTCACGTTCGGTACGGGACAGAGCCACAGCACACTCCTTCGTCAGCGGAACCGAATCCCTGGGCGGGATCCCTCACCCCATGAACCCTGCCCCGTTGCCCCCGCATTCCTCGTCCTCCTCGTACATCCGGTCGTCGCCCGGTCGGTCGAGTGCCGGTTCGGGCGGGAGACAGGCGAGGGTCAGGCCAGAGTCACGGGAAGGGCGGCCAGGCCGTGCGTCAGGCGGGTGCGGCGCCAGGTGAGCGAGTCGGTGGGGAGGGTGAGGCGGATGTCCGGGAAGCGGGTGAGGAGGGCGCGCAGGGCGATTTCGGCCTCCGCGCGGGCCAGTGGGGCGCCCGGGCAGCGGTGGATGCCGTGGCCGAAGGCGAGGTGGGCGGTGGCGTCGCGGTCGAGGTCCAGGCGCTGGGGGTCCGGGAAGGCGGCCGGATCGCGGTTCGCCGCGCCGGGGGCGATCAGCACCGGGAAGCCCGCCGGGATGTCCACGCCGCCCACGCGCAGGTCCTCCGTGCTGTGGCGGAACGTGGCCACGCTCACCGGCGAGTCGAAGCGCAGCAGTTCGTCCAGGGCGCCCGGGATCCGGTCCGGGGCGCGGCGGAGGCGGTCGGAGGCTTCTGGGTGCTGGAGCAGGGCCAGGACGGCGTTGCCGAGGAGGTGGGTGGTGGTCTCATGCCCGGCTACCAGGAGGAGAGCGGCGAGGGAGACGGTCTCGGAGCGGTCCAGTCCGCCCTCCTCGCAGGCGCGCAGGAGGGGGTTGGCGGCCGGGGATGCCGTGTCGAGGAGGTGGGTCAGGTAGTCACCGATCCGGTGGGAGGCGGCGTCGATGCGCGCGGTGTCGGTCGCGTCGAAGAGGTCGTGGGACCAGGCGGCGAGGGCGGTGCGGTCGGGTTCCGGCACCCCCAGGAGCTCGCAGATGACCGTGACAGGGAGCGGAACGGCCAGCTCCGCCACCAGGTCGATCTGCGCGCCCGGCCGCCAGGTCGTCATCAGCTCATCGACCACGTGGGTGATGTACGGCCGGAGCTCGCGCACGCGTCCCGTTGTGAAGAGCGGCGTCGCCACGCGCCGGTGGCGGGTGTGCGCCGGCGGATCGCTCGCCAGCATGTTGCGGGTGAAAGCGGGGTGCAGGGCGCGGTTCGAGGGGCGGTCGGCGAAGAAGCGGACCGTGTCCTTCGACAGCCGCGGGTCCATGAACACCTCCCGGGCCTCCGCGTGACCGGTGATCAGGTACGCGTACTGCCCGCCCGAGCCGGTGGGGACCCGCTGGACGGGGCGGCCCTCGTGCGGGGGGCCCTGCTCCGGTGCGGTCATGAGGCCGTGTCCGTGTGAGCCGGGCTGCGGCGCGCGAGACCGGCGTACGGCCGCTGTCGCGCCCGGCGGAGGGCGGTACGGCGCTCGGGGGACGGCGACGGCGATCTCACACGTCAAGTGAAACACGCGTGGGATGTGGGTCGCGTCCGATCTGTCGTGTGCTGCCGTGTGCTGCCGTGCGGGAGATCAACTACGCCGCTCAGCACGGCTTTTGTCGCGGCACCGGAGAAGCCCGACGGCCCGGGCCGACGTGTCCTCCGGTGCCCGTGAAGGGGAAGAACGGAGCTATGGCGGAACGGTGTTCACCTCGTGGTTCACCTCCTTCGGCGGAGCAGGGCGCGCATGCCGCGGCCAGGTCGACGGCAGCGTCGGCCGGCCCGGGAACGCCCGGGGGGAAGTCAGTGGTTCAGCGGTGAGGAGACGGCGGTCGGGTGCCGACCGCGGGGGCGCAGAGCAGACGCCGGGGGAGTCACCCCATCAGGTGGCGCGTCCGTATCGGACGGCGGAGCTCCAGATTCGCTCCAGGCGCACGCGGGTGCCGGGGCGCGGGGCGTGCCAGATCTTGTCGTGGCCCGCGTAGATGCCGACGTGCGACATGGTGGCACCGCTGGGGAAGAAGACCAGGTCACCGGCGGTGCGGTCGGACTCGGGGATATGCGTCGTCTGTTTGTACTGCTGCTCGGCGGTGCGGGGTAGCCGTTTGCCGGCCTTCTTGAACGCGTAGAGCGTCAGCCCCGAGCAGTCGAAGCGTCTGGGTCCCGTGGCGCCGTACGCGTACGGCGAGCCCTGTTTGGAAGCCGCCACCTCGACGGCTTTGGCCCCATACGACGGGGCGGCGTGGGCTGGGGATTCAGGGCCGGTCAGGGCGCCGGCCGCCAGGAGCAGCATGAAGAAGATGGTGCGTGCTCTGGGGCAAGGGCTCAGAGGAAGGGCCCCCTTGGGGGCCTCTCGGAAGTCGGTCCTGCTGCAGGACATCGTGATACCTCCGCAATCGGGTTGGCAGGCGACGGTTCAGCTCAGTGGCCTGGGTCCTGTTCTCGGTGGCATGCGTCGTTGCTCTGACGGCGGACCAGTTTTCTCTGACGTTCTGCGCCCGGCCGCATCGGACACGGTCTGATTTGTCCCGATTTTACGTTCGATTAGAGATCATGGGACGGGATGATCATGGCATCGACACGCGCGGGATTTCTGACGCGGCGTGAATGTGCGGATCACCGCCCGGCGGCTCGGAGCGGCGGTGAGCGGAGGCCGCGCGGGGGTGGCGAGGCGGGCGCGGAGCGCTCGTAGGCCCGTCTCGTACGGGCGGCCTGGCAGACCGAAGAAACCCCTCAACCACCAACCGCACAAGGTCCGTTAGGGGCCACCCGTCACCGGTTGTGGGACCGGTACGCGCGCATCGCCAGCGGCATGAAGACCACCGTGATGCCCGCCGCCCAGATCAACGACCAGACCACGGAGGACCCGACCGGCGTGCCGAGCAGCAGCGCGCGGAAGGCATCGGACAGATGTGTGACCGGGTTGACGTTCACCCATGCCTGGAGCCATCCCGGCATCGTGTCGACCTGAGCGAAGGCGCTGCTCGTGAACGTCAGCGGGAAGATGAACGTGAACGCGAAGACCTGTACCTTTTCCGGGTCCCCGGCCAGCATCCCGATCAGCACCGCCGTCCACGAGACGGCCGCCGCGAAGATCAGCAGCAGTGCCGTCGCGCCGAGGAACCCGGCGGCGCTCCCGGTCAGCTGGAAGCCCAGCACCGTGCCCAGCGCGATCATCAGCAGCATGGCCCAGAGCTGTTTCGCCAGGTCGGCCGTGATGCGGCCGAAGAGCGGGGCCGAGCGCGCGATCGGCAGGCTGCGCAGCCGGTCGAAGACGCCCTTCGTCAGGTCCGTGTTCAGCGCCATGGCGGTGTACGTGCTCATGAACAGCGTGTTCTGCACGATGATGCCCGCCAGCGCGTACTGGAGGTACGCCTGCGGGGAGCCCGCCATCTGCCCGCCGAAGACATACGTGAACAGGAACACGAACATGATCGGCGTGATGCTGTAGTCGACCAGCTCCAAGGGGTTGTGCTTCACCGAGACCAGACTCCGCCACGCCATGGTCGCGGTCTGTCGCAGGGCCGCCGTCGGCCGGACCCGGCCGCCGCGCCCCATGCCGTCGGTGAGGGTGGCTTCGGCGCCGGTCATGACGGGCTCCGTGTCTGCGCGTACCGGTCGTCCGGATCGGTGTCCCCGGCCGGAGCCGGGGCCGCGGCCGGATCGGGATCCGCCGTCTCCCCGCCCGCGGCCGCCGCAGTCTGCGGTTCCGCGCGGTGGCCGGTCAGGGCGATGAACACCTCGTCCAGCGAGGAGCGCCGCAGGGTCAGCTCCCCGACGGCGATTCCCGCCTGGTCGAGCCGCCGTACGACCCGGGGCATGAGCGCCGGATCGTTGACGGGAGCCAGGATCCCGTCGCCCTCGGTCGCGGTCTGCGGACCCGCCTCCTCCGCCACGAGCGCGTGCGCCGCGGCCAGATCCGCCGCTCGCACCGGCTGGAGGTACAGCACCTGGCCGCCGACCTGTGCTTTCAGCTCGTCCGGGGTGCCGTCGGCGATCACCCGCCCGTTGTCGATCACCACGATGCTGTCGGCGAGTCGGTCCGCCTCGTCCAGATACTGCGTGGTCAGCAGGGTGGTCATCCCCTCGGCCACCAGCCCCCGCAGCATGTCCCACACCTCGCCGCGGCTGTGCGGATCGAGGCCGGTGGTCGGTTCGTCCAGGAAGAGCACCTGCGGCCGCCCCACCAGGCTGGCGGCGAGGTCCAGCCGCCGCCGCATACCGCCCGAGTACGTCTTCACGGCCCGGCCGGCCGCGTACGCCAGATGGAAGCGGTCCAGCAGCTCGGTGGAGCGGGCCCGGGCGGCGCCGCGCGGCATACCGAGCAGACGGCCGATCATCAGCAGGTTCTCCGTGCCGGTCATGTTCTCGTCGACCGCCGCGTACTGCCCGGTCAGCCCGATGAGCGAGCGGACCCGCCCGGCATCGCGCACCACGTCGTACCCGCCGACCTCCGCACGGCCCCCGTCCGGACGCAGGAGCGTGGCGAAGATCCGCACCGCGGTCGTCTTCCCCGCGCCGTTGGGGCCGAGCAGACCCAGCACGGTGCCCGCGGGCACCTCCAGATCGACCCCGTCGAGCGCGCGGGTCTCCTTGAACCGCTTGGCCAGGCCCTCGGCCCGGATCGCGTACGTCACGGGATCACCTCGCTCCGCCGTGGAATCGGCATCCCCTCCACTGTGACGCATACCACTGACAGTCGGCCCGCGCGGGAGTCCGCGCAGGTCAGCGCGTACCGGCCCCCGGCCCCTCCCGCTCCGCCTCCGCCCTGCCCCCGATGTGCTGAAACGATGCCCCGGTACGCGTCGGCCCCGCGCCCAGCGGGCACGCAGCACGGGTGACCCCGACCGACCTGCTCCCGGCGCCCCCGCCGCGCGCCGCCGCCCGCCGGGCCCTCGTCGCCGGCTCGGCCGGCAACCTCGTCGAGTGGTACGAGTTCGGCGTCTACGGCTGCTTCGCCACCGTCATCGCCGCCCACTTCTTCACCCCGCCGCACGCCGCCACCGGATCCGCAGCCGGAGCCGGGCCCGTCACCGCCGGCGCCGAAGCCCTGGTCGCCACCTACGCCTCCTTCGCCCTCGCCTTCTTCTTCCGCCCCGTCGGCGCGCTGCTCTTCGGCCGGCTCGGCGACCGCCTCGGCCGCCGCCCCACCCTCGTCCTCGTCATCGGCCTGATGACCCTCGCCACGACCCTGATCGGCCTCCTCCCCACCCGCGCCGACCTCGGCGCCGCGGCCCCCTGGCTCCTCACCCTCCTGCGCGCCCTGCAAGGGCTCTCCGCGGGCGGGGAGTTCGGCGGTGCGGTCGCGCTGATGACGGAGTACGCGCCACCCGGCCGCCGGGGTCTGTACGGTGCGTGGCAGTCCTTCACCGTCGCCCTCGGCCTGCTGTCGGGCGCCGGTACGGCGGCCGCGCTGGCGACGCTCCTGCCCGCGCAGGCCCTGTACGCGTGGGGGTGGCGTATCCCCTTCCTGCTCGCCCTGCCGCTGGGCCTGGCCGTGCTGTGGCTCCGTACCGCGCTGGAGGAACCGCCGGGCGCGCCGCACGAGCCGCCGCACGGGCCGCTGCCGGCCAAACCACCGCCGCACGAACCACCGCCGCACAAGCCCCTCTCCGCCCCGCGCCCGGGACGCGGCGTCCCCGCCCGCGCCATCGTCCTCGGCATCGGCCGGATCATGGGCTGGTCGGCCGCCGGCTACACCTTCCTCGTCGTCCTGCCCTCCTACCTCCAGGCCACCCTCGGTGCCTCCTTCCGCGAGGCACTGCTCGCCACCGCCCTCGCCAATCTCGGCTTCGCCGCCACGATCCTGCCCGCCGGCCTGCTCAGCGACCGCCTCGGCCGCCGCCCGGTCATGCTCTGCGGCGCCCTCGGGGTCGCCGTCCTCGCCCTCCCGCTCCTGCGCCTGCTCCAGTCGCCCGAGGCGTCGGCTCCGGCGCGCGCGGGCGCCGTACTGGCCGCGGGCGCGCTGGTCGGCCTGCTGGCCGGACCGGGTCCGGCAATGCTCGCGGAGATGTTCCCGCGCCGGGTCCGCTGCACCGCGCTCGGGCTCTCGTACGCCCTCGCCAACGCGGTGTTCTCGGGCTGCGCGGGACTCGTCGTCACCGCGCTCGTCGCCGCGACCGGTGACACCGCCGTGCCCGCCTACTACGCCGCCGGCGCCTGCGCCCTCAGCTCCCTCGCCCTGCTGACCCTGCGCCCGACCGACCACCTGGAGCCCCTGCGATGAGAGTGATCGGCCTGATGTCCGGGACCTCGTACGACGCCATGGACGCGGCCGCCTGCGATCTGGAGCTGTACGAGGACGAGGACGAGGGCGCGGCGGAGCCCCGGCTGGCCCTCACCCCGCTCGGCATGGTCAGCGAGCCGTACCCGCCCGAGCTGCGCGCGGCCCTCGCGGAGGCCCTGCCTCCGGCGGCCACCACGCTCGCGGAGGTCTGCCGCCTCGACACCGGCATCGGCCGCGCCTTCGCCCGGCTCGCCGTCCGGGCCGACCGCGAACTGTGCGCGGGTCGGGCCGATTTGATCGCCTCGCACGGCCAGACCGTGTACCACTGGGCGGCCGGCGGGAACGTATACGGCACGCTCCAGATCGGTGAGCCCGCCTGGATCGCGGAAGCCACCGGCCGGCCGGTCGTCTCGGGCTTCCGGACGCGGGACGTCGCCGCGGGTGGGCAGGGTGCGCCGCTGGTCAGCCTGGTCGACCTCATGCTGCTGCGCGGGCGGCCCGGGGTGCCGGCCGCCCTGAACATCGGCGGCATCGCCAACGCCACCGTGGTCCCGCGCACGGGTGAGCCCGTCGCCTTCGACACCGGGCCGGGCAACGCGCTGATCGACGCCGCCGTGCGCCGACTCGGCGGCGGGCGGCTCACGTGCGACGAGGACGGCGCGCTCGCCGCGGCCGGACAGGTGCACGAGGGCCTGCTCGCCCGGCTGCTCGCGGACCCCTACTACCGGCTGCCCGCACCGCGCACCACGGGCAAGGAGCTGTTCCACGCCGGGTACCTGGACTCCCGGCTGGCGGGCTTCGAGCCGCTGCCGCCGCAGGACCTGATCGCCACGCTCACGCGGCTCACCGCCCGCACCGTGGCCGACGCGCTGCGGCCGCTGGGGGCCACGGAGGTGTTCGCCTCGGGCGGCGGGGTGCGCAACCCGACGCTGATGGGGATGCTGCGGGCCGAGCTGGGCCGTACGGTGCTGCGGAGCTCGGCGGAACTGGGGCTGCCCGCCGCCGCGAAGGAGGCTTACGCGTTCGCCGTACTCGGCCACCTCACCCTGCACGGCCTCCCCGGCAACGCCCCGGCCTGCACCGGAGCCGCGGGCCCGCGCGTCCTCGGCGCGATCACTCCGGGGAACCGCCCCCTCCGCCTCCCCGCCACGCCGGTCACCGCCCCTCGCGCGCTGACGGTGCGGCCGGCTCCGGAGGGCGTGACCGCGAGCCCGGCGCACGCCGAGGGCCCCTGAGGCGGAAAGAGCAGACGTGAAGCGCGGGGACCGCTCCCCAGAACGGTCCCCGCGCGGGTCGGAATGGCTGCCGTGCGTCAGAGGATTTCGATGGAGTTTACCTTCGGCGGGCGGTTCGGGAAGGAGATGTCCGTCCAGCGGTTGATCCGGACCGAGTCGCCGTTGGCGTCGTAGTAGATCAGGTCGTTGTTGCCGGTGGAGATCCGGTCGACCCACCAGCCGCCGAATCCGGTCCGGCCCCGGTTCGCGTAGCAGTCCACGCTCTGGCTGCCGCCGCTGTGGGACCAGATCTTGAGGAAGTTCTCACCGCCCCGGCATTCGACGTGGTCGATGGCGAAGGCGTTGCCGGGGACGGACAGGGTCAGGGCCGCCGCCGCGGCGAATGTCACGGCGGCCGAGCGGAGGAGCCTCTTCGACTTCATGGGCACGATCTCTCCTTCACGGAAATCGAGCGGGAAGAGGGGGCCTCGTACCTGCGGGCACGCAGGCCACCCACACCGCGACAGGCGATCCAGCAGCCTTCGCGGTTGCACATCGAGGCTCCCGCAAAGCAGGTGTGCACTGCAATGAACTGCGCCCGGCCCGGCTGAAATTCGCACCTTGTTGTCCCGATTCGGACCTCTGGTCATCAGTTGAAACGTTTGAGCAACTTAGGGCTTTCGGTCGTACGTGCGGACAGGCGGGGCAGGCCACCGTGCTCCGGCCGTTCTGTGGCGCTCCGGCGGAGTTCGTCGCGATCATGTCACTGATCTGCGACAGCGTTGTCCGGGAACGGGGACATCGTTTGGCCCACCCCCCGAAGCCCCCGCATAGTGATCATGCAGCACCGAGGGCCGCACCCGTACGGCCATGACCACTCACCGCAAAAGGGGATTCACCTCATGTCTGGCAACCGTCGTAAGACCTTCCTCGTCACCTCGGCCCTCATCGGCGGAGCCATGCTGATGACGGCGTGCCAGGACACCGACGGCGCGCAGGGCGCCCCCGCCCCGCAGGGCTCCTCCTCCGCCACGGCGTCCGCCGGAGCGGCCACGCCGCCCGCCGCGCCGGCGTCCACCGCGAGCGCGGGCAAGGGGGACAAGAACAGCGGAGGGGACCAGAAGGGGACCGGGCAGGCGTGCCGGGCCAACGACATCGCCTGGAGCACCAAGTCCGAGACCCAGGCCGGCGGCTACATTCTCGTCGTCGCGAAGGCGAAGCCGGGCATCACCTGCGCGCTGCCCGCCGCTCACCTGACGGTGGCGTTCGGATCCGACGGTACGGAGGCCGGGCCCGCCGAGCAGTCCACCGGCAAGCCGATCACGCTCTCCGGCGGCACCACCGCCTACGCCGGGGTGAACCCGAAGAGCACCAACACCGACGGCGGCAAGGAGCTGGAGAGCATCATCGTCGCCATCGGCAACAACGACCCCGACCCGGTCTCCCTGCCCGTGGGCACCATCACCGTGGACAAGCCGGTCGTCACCAACTGGCACACCTCGCCGAAGGACGCCGTCCCCTTCAAGTGAGCCGCCCGGCTCCCGGGCTCACCGCACAGGCCGGCCTCCCGGGCTCACCGCTCGTGCTGACCGCCCGGGCTCACCCGCTCAGGCGTCCGTGTTCCAGTCCAGGCGCAGCACCGCCACGTCGTCGTTGTGGCGGCCGTCGTTGAGGGCGCGGGCCTCCTTTATCAGCAGGTCGACCTGCGTGGCCGGATCCGCCGGGGGAAGGTTCCGCGCCAGTGCGAGGAGTCCGTCCGTGCCCAGGCGCGCGTTGCCGGTGGGCCCGGAGTGGCCCTCCGTGAGGCCGTCCGTGT
Source organism: Streptomyces sp. NPDC047014 (assembly GCF_040644195.1). Taxonomy (NCBI): domain Bacteria; kingdom Bacillati; phylum Actinomycetota; class Actinomycetes; order Kitasatosporales; family Streptomycetaceae; genus Streptomyces; species Streptomyces sp. NPDC047014. The sequence goes on from NZ_JBEYVX010000035.1 coordinate 60,196, forward strand.
ACAGGGTGAGGGTGCCCTCCGCCGGCAGCGGGACGGTCGTGGGCCGCCAGGTGCCGCCGGGGGCGATGCCGAGCGCGATACCGCCCGCCGCCTCGACCTCCCGCGTGCTGCCCGCCTCGGTGAGCAGCGGTGCGTAATGCCCGGCCCGCAGCAGGGTGGCCGTACGGTCCTCGAGGTCCAGGGTGAGCAGGACGCAGGTGGCGAAGAGGAATTCCTCGCCGCGCTCCGCGACCAGGAGGCTGTCGAGCAGCCGCATCACCTCGCCGCCGCGGTGCCCGCCCAGGATGAGCGTGCGCCAGGCGATGCGCAGGCAGACCCCGAGCGCGGCCGCGTCGGGCCCGTGGCCGGCGACGTCACCGACGACGGCGTGCAGGAGGCCGTCGTCCGTCTCCACCGCGTCCAGGAAGTCCCCGCCGAGCAGGGCCTGTTCCCGGCCCGGCAGGTAGCGGGTCGTGATGCTGACGGCCGTGGTGCGCAGCAGCGGCTGGGGGAGCAGCCCGCGCTCCAGGCGGGCGTTCTCCTGGGCGCGCAGGGACGCCGCCTGCGCCTGCGCGCCGGCCCGCTCGGCGGCGGCGCGGTAGACCGCGTACCGGATGGTGCGGCGCAGGGTGTCGGCCTCGACCTTGCCCTTGACCAGGTAGTCCTGCGCACCCGCCGACATGGCCTGGGTGCCCGCCTGGGTCTCCGCCAGCCCGGTGAGGACCACCACGGCCGTGTGGGGGACCAGGGCGCGGACCGTGGTGACGGCCGGGATGCCGCTGAGGTCCGGCAGGTTCAGGTCCAGCAGGATGCAGTCGGGCGGATCCTCGGTCAGCGCGAGCCGCTGCCGGGCCGCGTCGAAGGTACGGGCCACGGACAGCTCGTGGCGCAGCCCCGTGTCGTGCAGCAGCTCCTCGACCAGGACGGCGTCGCCGTCGTCGTCCTCGATGAGCAGGATCCGGTACAGCGGCTCGTCAGGGCCCTCCGCCCCGGCGGCGGACGGGGAGGTCACGGGGTGCGCTCCGGGGCGGGCGCGACGGCGGCGGGCTCGTCCTCCGCGGGCGCGTCGGACACGGTCTCGGTCCGGTCGGCGAGGGTGAAGACGATGCGGGTGCCGTCGGTGTGCCCGTTGTCGATGCCGATGTGCCCGCCGTGGAACTCGACGATCTTCTTGCACATGGCCAGGCCGATGCCCGTACCGCTGTACGCGTCCTTGGTGTGCAGGCGCTGGAAGATCACGAAGACCTTCTCCGCGTACTCGGCCGAGATCCCGATGCCGTTGTCGGTGACGGTGAACCGCCACAGCTCGCCCTCCCGCTCGGCCCCGATGTGGATGCGCGGCGGCAGACCGGGGCGGCGGAACTTCACGGCGTTGCCGATCAGGTTCTGCCAGAGCATGCCCATCTGCGTGGGGTCGGCGGTCAGGGTCGGCAGCGGCTCGTGCGTGATCTCCGCCCCCGCCTCCTCGATGCCCACGCTGAGCGAGGCCAGCGTCTGGTCGACGACCTTGTCCAGGTCCACCGGGGTGTGCTTGGCGTGCACGCGGCCCACCCGGGAGAAGTCCAGCAGGTCGTTGATGAGCACCTGCATACGGTTGGCCCCGTCGACCGCGAACGCGATGTACTGGTCCGCCTTCTCGTCCAGCTGGGAGCCGTAGCGCCGCTGGAGCAGCTGCGTGAAGCTGGACACCTTCCGCAGCGGCTCCTGGAGGTCGTGGGAGGCCACGTACGCGAACTGCTCCAGCTCGGCGTTGGACCGGCGCAGGTCGGCGGCCTGCGCGTCGAGCCGGACCCGGGCCTGCTCGGTGAAGGCCAGCTCCGACAGCAGCCGCTGCCGCATGGACTCGATCTCCGCCCCCAGCTGCCGCAGGTCGGCGGGCCCGCTCGGGGTGATGGTGTGCTCGAACTCGCCGCCGGCGACCCGGCGGGCGTCCCCGGCGAGCCGGCCCAGCGGCGTCGTGACGCCCCGGCGCAGACCCTCGAAGACGAGCACGGCCAGCGCCAGGATGACCAGGGAGATCGCGGCGAAGACGGCATTGCGCAGGCGCATCGTCTCGAACAGATCGGCCCGGGCATCGGCCCGGGCGGTCCGCAGCGCCTCCTGCTGGGCCGCCATCGCCGTACGCAGCTCGTCGAACCGCGCCTTGGCCGGCCCGGACCTGGTGGCCCCCAGTTCCTGCGCCTGGGCGGGCGGGGCGGCGGCCAGCGGCCGGGCGATCTCCTCCTGCCAGGCCGTGATCGCCTCCTGTACGGCCGCCAGGTCGCGCAGGCCGTCCGAGTCCCCGGCCAGCAGCTCTGTGAGCGAACTCACGGACCGGTCCTGCTCGGCGATGCCCTGCCGATAGGGCTCCAGGAACTCCGGCACCCCCGTCAGTCCGTAGCCGCGGATACCGGTCTCCTGGTTCAGGAGGGCCGACTCCAGGCGGATCGACGTCGTCAGCGCCGGGGATCTCACGTCCACCAGCTGCTCGGACAGTTGCGTGGTGCGTCCCAGCACCCAGGCGCCCGTGATCCCCAGGAGGGTCAGGACCACCAGTGACACGGCCACGCCGGTCTGCAGCCATCGCCGCGTCGTCCATCCGGACAGAACCGGCGTCTTTCCGACGCTCATCCCTCGTGCCTCCCCAGTGATGCCCGCCCGAAGCGGGCAGCAGCGTGCCTACTGTAAAGCCGGAGGCGACAACGCTTGTTGTCGAGGGGGTGGTCTGCCGCCTAGAGTTGGTGACCATGCCGGGTACCCACCTTCAACCACCGCACCAGCGGCACGTCCCCGCCGTGGCCGAAGCCGCGGTCAACGACCTGGCCCGGCGTATCACCCGTCAGATCATGACCGCCGCGCCCCCCGGGCGCGCCGAGGACGACGAGACGGACGGCGCCAGGCACTACTCCCTGACCCTGCTCCACGTCCTGGACCAGGTACGGCTCGCGGCCGAGCGCCTGCAGTACGACGCCGCCGCCGGCGCCGCCCGCGCCGGAGCCGGTTACCCCCAGCTGGGCGAAGCATGCGCGATCACCCGCCAGGGTGCGCGCCGGCGCTGGCCCGGCCTGTTCGATCACGCCCACGAGATGCCCACGGAGCCCCCGATGATGACCGCTTCCCGCCCCTTCGACGTTCTGCTCGTCGAGGACGACGAGGCCGACGCCATGCTCATCGAAGAGGCCCTGTCCGAGCGCGGAGCCCGGAACTTCGCCCGGGCCACCGACGGACTGGCCGCACTGGAGCACCTGCGCGACCCGCACACCCCGGTGCCCGACCTGATCGTCCTGGACCTGAACATGCCGCGCATGAACGGCCGCGACCTGCTCCAGGTGCTCAAGAACGACGCGGCCCTGCAGACGATCCCGGTCGTGGTCCTGACCACCTCGGCCGCCCCGGAGGACGTCTCCGGCGCCTACCAGCGGCACGCCAACGCGTACGTGACCAAGCCGGTGAACCTGGACGAGTTCGAGGACGCGGTCCGCTCCATCGACGCGTTCTACCGCGACACCGCGACCCGGCTGCCCCGCTCCTGACGGAAGACGGCCCGGGCCGAGGACGCGGCGGCCGGTCAGAGGTGACCGGTCAGGGGTGACCGGTCACGGCGGACCGGTCACGGGGGACCGGCCACCGGGGCGCCGGTCACGCGGGCGGCGCCGCCTCCGGAGCCGCCTCCGGAGCGGAGCCGTCCAGCGCGAAGGTGGCCGTGATGGTCTTCCCGTCCGGACGCACCTCGACCCGCGTACTGTCCGCGAGCCGGTTGACCAGCAGCCAGCCGAAGCCGCCGGGCGCCTGGGGCGCCCACGGCTGGGGCCGCGGCGGCTCCGGTGAGGCGTCGGACACCGCGATGCTGACCGCGCTGCCGCCCCCGCTCCCGCTGTCGGCGCCGGTCACCCGGAAACCGGTGACCCCGCCCGCGTGCCGCCGCGCGTTGGAGACCAGCTCGGTCACCACCGTCAGCACGTCATCGATGATGTCCCCGGCCGCACCCAGCCCCGCCAGGACCTTGTGGGCCTCCTCCCGAAGTTCCGCACAACTGGCTTCCACATGGCGATGATTCGATCGCGTCGCATCGTCCGAAGGATCCCCTTCCACGCAGGCCCGCCCCGCCTTCCCTGTCTCCCCATCAGCACCCACCGCTGCAGCGGCGTTCACATCCTGCCAGCAGACCGTTCACAACCGTGCTGTTGACCTGGACGCACCAAGACAGTACTTACGACCTCCGACAGCCCGCCCCGGTTGCAGCCGTCAGCCGTCCGGCTTACCGGCCGGGGGACGTCGGCCGGCCGGGACGGTCGATCCGGTAGACGAAGTGTGCCCGGTCGTCCACCGGATTGTCCGGGTCCAGGGAGGCTTCGCCCCACCGGTGCAGCCCGGCCCGCTCCAGCATGCGCCACGACGCCCGGTTGGCGGAGTGGACGGGGACGATGACGCAGCCGGCGTCCGGGTGGTCCGTCCAGGTCGCGGCGACGACGGCGGCGGTGATCCGGGTGCCGAGCCCGCGGCCGGTGAGCCCCGGGTCGCCGATCAGGTAGTCGATGCTCACGGCCCCGGCGGGCACCTCGACGCCCGCGTCGGCCAGCTCCTCGATGTACTCGGGGTAGTCCGCGAACCGGCACCGCTGGACCAGCCCCACCGGCGTCCCGTCGAGCGAGACCAGCAGATCCTCGGACGGCTCCTCACCGCGGGCCGCCGGACCGAAGTCGCGGGCGATGTCCTCGGGCGCGGTCTCGTGGTTCCACCAGCGCGCCACATGCGGCTGGAGCAGCCACGCCCGCAGCAGCGGGAAGTCGGACTCGGTGACTCTGCGCCATGTGATCATCGAAAACCTTGCGGGTGCGCGGCGGGTGTCCCCTTGGTTGTCGCAGACTTCCGCCCCCGCGTCACCACCTTTTCCCCGTACGGCCCCCGCCGGGCCCGCTCCGCCGCGCGCGGCACAGTGCGTAGCCGCAGGATGTGCCGTGACGCACGGTGTGCGACGAAAGCTATGCGAAAGGGTCAGCTGTGAGTGAATTCGACATCTGGGTCTACCGTCCGGACACGGGATACCAGCAGGGCACCGACATCGTGGGCTACAAGGTCGAGGCCACGGACGGCAGCATCGGGAAGATCAGCAAGCACTCCGAGGAGGTCGGCGCCTCCTATCTGGTCGTCGACACCGGCATGTGGATCTTCGGCAAGCACGTGCTGCTGCCCGCCGGGACCATCCGGCTGATCGACATGATCGAGGAGAAGGTCTACGTCGACCGGACGAAGGACCAGATCAAGGACGCCCCCGAGTTCGACGAGGCCAAGCACGCCGGTGAGGCGTCCTACCTGGAGCAGTTCGGCCAGTACTACGGCCAGCCGCAGCCCCGGACGCCCCGCAGCCGACGCTGGCCTCGCTGGACGGCCTGCTGGCCAATGTGCGGGAG